>JANYLA010000084.1 GCA_025361485.1 Bacteroidales bacterium | reverse complement strand
GAAAATTGATATCTAGAAAATAAAAGACGAAAGCAAAAACAACAAAAGCATCAAATAATAAGACCAGAGAATTCTCTGGTCTTATTATTTGATGCTTTTGTTGTTTTTGCTTTCGTCTTTTATTTTCTAGATATCAATTTTCGCATATTTTGCATGTTTCTCAATGAACTCTCTACGAGGTGGAACCTCATCGCCCATTAGCATCGAGAATATTCTATCAGCTTCGGCTGCGCTATCGATAGTGATTTGACGTAATATTCGAGTTGCAGGGTTCATAGTAGTACTCCAAAGCTGCTCTGCATTCATCTCACCCAAACCTTTGTAACGCTGAATATGAACTGATCCATCTTTGCCTTTACCAATTTCCTCTACTGCAAGTTTACGATCATCCTCATTCCAGCAGTAGCGTTCTTCTTTACCTTTCTTAACTAGGTATAGGGGAGGTGTAGCAATATATAAATAGCCTTCCTGAATCAAGTTGAACATGTACCTGAAAAAGAAGGTCATGATAAGGGTTGCGATATGGCTACCATCAACATCGGCATCGGTCATGATAATAACCTTATGATACCTTAATCCATCCAAATTTAAAGCCTTACTATCCTCTTCAGTTCCGATATGAACACCAAGCGCGGTAAAGATATTCTTAATTTCCTCGTTCTCGAAGATTCTATACTGCATGGCTTTTTCAACGTTCAAGATTTTACCTCGAAGTGGAAGAATTGCCTGAAAATTTCTGTCACGACCCTGTTTTGCTGTACCACCTGCAGAATCACCCTCAACAAAATATACTTCGGTTAAGCTTGGGTCTTTCTCTGAGCAGTCTGATAGTTTCCCAGGTAGTCCAGAGCCGGATAAAACTGTTTTTCTTTGAACCAATTCCCTTGCTTTGCGAGCTGCATGTCGGGCTTGAGCGGCAAGGATTACTTTCTGAACAATTGTTCGGGCATCTTTAGGATTCTCTTCAAGATAGTTTGCCAGTGCTTCGCTAACAGCCTGATCAACTGCCAGACTTACCTCTGAATTGCCCAGTTTGGTTTTTGTTTGACCCTCGAATTGTGGTTCGGCAACTTTAATAGATATAATTGCTGTAAGCCCTTCGCGGAAGTCATCACCATTGATGTCGAATTTTAACTTCGTGAGCATGCCTGAATCATCAGCGTATTTCTTAAGGGTTCTCGTCAGAGCTCTTCTAAAACCAGTTAAATGTGTACCCCCTTCAATGGTGTTGATATTATTAACGTAAGAGTGAACGTTTTCCGAGAATGAAGTGTTGTACTGCATGGCCACTTCAACGGGTACTTGATTCTTATCGGTTGAAATAGTTATTACCTTTTCAATAAGACTCTCTCTGTTTGCATCTAAGAATTTAACGAACTCCTTTAAACCCTCTTCAGAGTGAAAATCTTCTTGTAAAAACCTTTTTTCACCGTCAACCTCTTCAGTTTCACGTTTGTCAATGAGGCTTAGGTATATTCCTTTGTTAAGAAAAGCCAATTCGCGTAGACGCGATGAAAGAATTTCGAAATTGTATTCTACCGTTTGAGTAAAAATTGAATCGTCGGGTAAAAAGGTGATTTTAGTTCCTGTGTGATCGGTTTCACCAATTACTTCAACATTAGCAAGTGGTTTTCCTTTGCTGAATTCCTGACGGTAAATTTTGCCGTTTCGATGAATCTCAGCAATTAGCTGTTTGGATAAGCCGTTAACGCATGATACACCAACACCATGTAAACCGCCAGAAACCTTGTAACTATCCTTGTCGAATTTACCTCCAGCATGAAGAACGGTTAACACAACTTCGAGAGCCGATTTTTTCTCCTTCTCGTGATAATCAACAGGAATACCACGCCCATCATCGGTTACGCTTACTGAGCCATTTTCGTTGATAACAACATCTATCTTTGTGCAAAAGCCTGCCATGGCCTCGTCAATCGAGTTGTCAACCACCTCGTAAACTAAATGATGTAGCCCTTTAATGCCGGTATCGCCAATGTACATGGCGGGTCTCATTCGAACCGCCTCTAATCCTTCAAGAACTTGAATACTATCCGCTGAATAATCAGATTTTCCGTTTGTCTCGGCAAGTTCAATTTCGTTTTCCTTGTTACTCATAATAGCTAGTCGACTTTTTCATTTTGTACAAGCAATACTTTTAGCATGAAAATGCTTTACTCTTAAAAAGTAAATAGTATTGATTATCAGTTATTTATTTGTAAATTAATAAATCCCTCAAAAGTAATAAAAAGAATTTGATTTTCGATATTTTATTGTAGTTTTTTTTATTTGTAAATATCACACAATCAGTGCGATGTGGTAAATTTAAGAATCTATAACAAATCGCTCTAATAAGGTCAAATTCATCTTATTAGAGCGATTCGTTTTGGAGTTAGAATAAATTAATCAGAAAGCATAGGTTAACCCGGCCTTTAAGTTAAACCGATACATGGGGTATAGGTAGTATATATTGTATTTTGACGAAGTTAGATTGTTCAGATTTAGGAAACCAGAAAGTTTTTTATTGTATCGATATTCGACACCAAGGTTGATGTCTGTAATTCCTTCAAGTGATTTAATGGAATTATCAGAGTCTTTTACAAATCGCTTGCCTGTTGCAAACATATCGAGGGTTAATACTATCTTATCTCGTAAATTATAACGAACAGATGCTAATGCTGTAAAATCGGGCTTATGCCAAGGTTTTGCTAATTCTTTAAGTTTGTACTTATCGTATTGAGCCCTTAAAAAGATGTTGATTTTTGATGATGGGGCAATGGTTATCTCCCCAAGTAACCTTGTTCGTTCAGCATTGTCGCTAACAACAGTAAATCGATTAAACAATGGGTTTGTTTCATTCCGATTTGCGTTTACGAAAAAGTACATGCTATCTATTATCGAATAGTTTGCAAAGAAAAGATAGGAAACCTTTGTGCTTAAATTGCCCTTAATACCTCCAGTAAGGTTAAATTTATGGCTTGTGTTGTAAACCTTTTTACCTGGTATTATCCATGGATTTTCCGATGATATTTTAGTGTATGAATTTTCTTCAAGATAGCCTCCAATTTCAACGTAGGGGATTAGATAATGGCTAATAATATCATAGGATATTTGACCGAGAGGGTAAAAAGTTGACTGATTTCCTGATGAGTTTGCATCAATAACTAAGCGTGTCCCTACTAGGGCTCTCCATTGCTTTCCGTATAGATTTATCCAAGGAGAAAGGGTAATAATTGTGTTGTTTGCTGAATCAAGGTTAGCATTTTTCATATACTGGTTTACTGAAAACTCTCCCCCAAAATGTTCGTCATTTTTAAATTTATCCATTTTAAGCGATAAGTGCAACAGGACTTCCTGCATATCGAAGTTATCTTTTAAGTGGTTTACCCCTGTTTTAAAAGCAAAATTCAGATGGGTTGAATCGGTATGGGTAGAGTAGTATTCTAGGTCGGCGTGAAATTGATTAAAATGTTGTGATGTTGGAACGGTATCGGGGTTAATAGTTTCTGATGTGTAAATATCGTATCCGTAATAGTTTACTTTATGCTTATTGAAACCTGCACTAGCCGATAATACTGATTTGTTGAGTATTTTCTTTCCGAAAATATTCATATCAATACGACCAAAATTAGCATCAACGCGTTCACCATTGCCAAGTTTAACTTTACCCATCGACGAATGGCTTTGAAACCAACCTCCGTAGTTAAATTCCTTGCTCCTGTCGCTGTTATAATACACTTCAAGTAGAGGTGATATTCCGTTGCCAATTCCAAATTTTACGTAGGTATTGTATAGGTCACTCATGGGCTCCATCATCATTTTTGCTGAGGAGATTGGAGTTACCATAAAGTTGATGGCGAAAGGCCTTTGGATTAAATTGTAGTTTAGGTTAGGAATCTGTTTAAGTGTATCCTCAATTTTAGGAAGTAGATTGATTTTGAACGCATCCGAAATTGATGGTTCATAGGGGCGGACAACCTGAACCTCCTTGTTGAGCTGATTTTCCTGACCGAAAAGATTGGAATTGACCATTATTGTCAGAATCAAAAGGGTCAATGTTGAAGTTATATATTTCATAATTATCTTATTCATCGCTGTAAAATCTAAAATGTAGTGATGTGTTGTGATCGCTTGGATTTAATCTGAATTGTATCCTGAGTTTCGATTGGTATTTTTCCCTTTTCCGCTTTAATCAATGTGTTTAACTTTGCCGATGCGAGGTCAATAATTCCATCATCAGGAACAGCATATCCATCCATAACGCTTTGTAAGGTTGCTTTGGCTTGGAATAAATCTTCCTTTTTAGTGTAGACATCTGAAAGGAGGATGAAACTTTTGGCTAGCCAGTAGCTGTGAGGTGTATTTTTCTCGGAGAATGAGAATACCTCTTTCTCAGCTTTGTCATAATTACCAAGTGTATATTCAATCTCGGCAAGATGATATTTCGCTTCTGCCCCTTCCTTGGTTTTTAAATCGTTGGCAACCTTGGCAAACTCATCGAACGATTCTTTTAATTTGTTCGATTGCATAAGTGCAATGGCCAATTTGAATCGTGTTTCGCGTTCAATTTCAAGGGGTAATTTTTCAGTAAGCAAAACCTTGTTTGCTGAAACGATAACATCTTCGTCCTTTTTCATGCCTGAAGCGGAGCGAAGTTTGCCTAATCGAGCAGTGAGTAGGTTCGATTTAACTTCAGCTTGGTTTTCGAGCTTATCGTAAGTTTCGTAGGCTTTAGGGTAATCGGCTTTGTCGAAGTAGATTTGAGCCGACATTAAAAGTGCTTGCTCAGTAAAGTCGTTTTTTTGTCGCTGAATTACCTGAGTCAGCGCCTCAAGCGACTTCTCCTTTTCACCTTTACGATAGTAACAATCGCCAATGTAGAAGTTTGCATTTAGGATGAAACTTCCTTTTGGATAATCAGCAATGTATTTACCTAAAACGGCTGTTGACTTCTCACAATCGCCACTCATGTAAAGCTTTTCAGCGGCTATGTAGGAGAGTGAATCCTTTTCAGCTAAACTCATATTTGCAAAGTTGCCAAGTTGGCTTGTATAGGCGAAATAGGCATCAACATCACCCTTATCAACATAAATGTTTTTGATTCCAACAAGTGCGTTTTTTGCTTCAGTTGTTCCGGGATATTCCTCTACAACTCGCTTGTAATAGATTGAAGAGCTGTCAACTTTGTCCTGATTGAAGTAAATTAATCCAAGCTGAACGAGTGCTTTTACATGATAGCTGCTTCCTGCATAATCTTTCTCAATTATTTGATAATATTTAATCGCTTCGTTATAGTTTTTTAGGTTCTGGTTGCTTTCAGCAATTTCGAAAATTGCATCATCAATATAATTTGATTGGGGGTAGGTGCTGACTAACTTTTGAAGCGTTTCAATCTCTTTCTGTGGTCTATCAACAAGACCTAGCGAGAATCCGCGTTGAAAAGTAGCATAATCAACATCTAAAGTGTTCTTTGCTATTGATTTATCGTAGTATTCAATTGCAGTCCAGTATTTTCGTTGGATAAAGTACGAATCACCAATTCGGTTAAAAGCATCGCCAACAAACTGATTCTTCTCATTTTTGGTTATATCTGTGTACTTCCTAAACCAAACAATGGCATCGTCGTATTTTTTTTGCTTAAAGCAGGTGTAACCTTGGTTGTAATGAGCCAAATTGTATTCGGGTAAACCAAATGCACCTGACGAAACAAGGAATTGATTGTAAGTATCAAATGCTTTTTGATAATTCTCGTTCCGATAGTATGATTCCGCTTGCCAGTATAGGGTTTGCGCAAGGATTGTTCTATTAAAGTCGGGGTATTTTAGCGATAAATCAAATTTCTGAATAGCCTCGTTGTAGTTGAGATTTTGAAATAGTTCAAGACCTCTAAAAAATGCCACCCGTTGGAAGGCTCGCTTCATGCTTGCATCCTGAACTTTAATTTTTTCGAGCGATTCCAATGCATCTTTGTAGTTTCGAGTATTGGAGTAAGCCAAAACTAGGTAGTTATAGGCTTCGTCGGTTCTTGAAGTGTTTGGATACGTTTCGATATACTTTTTAAATGCATCAATCGCCTCGTTAAAAGGTGAGTAAAGCAACTCGTAGGTAGCCTTTGCGTAGTTGAAAAGCGCATCCTCTTTGATTACTGCATCAAAATTGGTTTTTGAGGCCAATGCTAAAGCTTGACGTGCTTTGTTTTTATCGTTCGCCTTAAGGTAACAATCGGCCAAATGGTAATTGGCATTTTGGCTTAAAGAATCCTCTTCAGTCGAGACCTTTTCAAGATTTTTTGCTGCTAGCTCATATTTCAGCGCCTTGTAGTATGCGTAACCCACTAAATAGTAATCTTCGCGGGTGATGTTTTGAGCTTTCTCGAGGTATTTTTCAAAGTAGGGTAGCGCTTTTTCGTACTCTTTTAATCGATAGTACGAATCGCCAACCAATCGTGCGATTTCAGGGGCTCTTTTTGCCGATGCGGTTTCGATAAGCGCTGGAGCAAATTCAACTACTTTATCGTATTGATGCTGAAGATAGTATATTTGAGCAATGTAGAATGGTGCAACTGGTGCAAAGGTTTCATCTTTCTGTAATTTTTGAAATCCTTTTAGTGCAGTCGCGTAGTTTTTTTGATTATATGCAATATGCGAATAGTAGTAGGTTGCAGGGGACGAAAATTTATTATCGGTGTCCTTAATTTCAAAGAAAGCTCTGCTTGCAGCTTCAAAATCATTTAAGTTGAAATGGCTATAGCCAATCATGAATTGCAAATCAGCTTTTTGCTCAGCGTTAAATGCTTTTCGGTCAATTTTCAGAAACCACGTTAAGGCTTTTTTGTAATCCTTTTCGTTGTATCGCAGTCTACCCATTTCGAGGAAAGCAAAGTCAACTTTTTGACTTTCGGGATAGCTATTTATGAACGAACCAATTAAATGCTCAGCATCCTGGTTGGTAAGCTCAATGGCGCACATCGCTCTATAGAATTCTGCATCAGACTTAATTTGGCTTGCGCCTTGATCCATAGTTAAGGCGACGCCTTCAAACTGTTTTTGGGCATCGGCAAACTGACCTTTACGGTATAATTCTAATCCGTTCCGGAAGGATGCATCGTAGTTAGTGTAAATGGTTGATTCCTGTGCCCTGATGTTTTCAGTGCATGCTAATGTGATGAATATGAGGAGTAACCTGAGGCTGCGATTTAGCATAGTATATTACGTTGAAATTCCGATAAAAGTACTAAGAATTGAGGGAATAGATTAACGAATGATCTTCTTTTAATTAACACATAACTGTTAATAAGTGGAATTATTGTAAATCAGAGGGGTAATGAGACAATAAGACAATGGGGCATAGTCCGCAGTACATGCTAGCGTTAAAACCATTAACTAAACGACATTGAAATATAATTCAACAATTCTCATTGAAATCTATACTGAACAGCGTAACTTGTAATGAAATTTACTGCTATGGTTTGCAAAGTAAAGAAAGTTCTACGAGCTCATTCTACAATGGAAGGGGCAGGGGTGAAGTTGAAAAGAGTTTTCGGTTTTGATACTCGTTATGAAACCGATCCTTTTCTGCTGTTTGACCATTTTGGTTCGGATAATCCGAAGGATTATATTGCCGGCTTTCCTTGGCATCCACATAGAGGAATCGAAACCGTAACCTATATGCTTGAGGGTGAAGTTGAACATAGCGATAGTCTTGGTAATTCGGGTACTATTAAATCGGGTGATGTGCAGTGGATGACAGCTGGAAGCGGAATTATTCATCAGGAGATGCCTAAACCTCAAAATGGCATGATGTATGGTTTTCAGCTGTGGGTGAATTTGCCTAAGGCTCATAAAATGACAAACCCTCGATACCGAGAGATCACAACCAACGATATTCCTTTGATTGAAGAAAATGAATCGAGGGTTAAGGTTGTTTCAGGCAAGTTTAAACAGCTAAGCGGGGCAGTTCAAGATTTGTTTGCTGATATTCTATACTTCGATCTTAAGATTTGGCCCGATTCTACTTTTACATATCATGTTAGCGACGATTATAATTGCATGGCTTATGTTTACGACGGAGTAGCGATTTTTCCGGGTCAAGAAGCCTTTGTGCGCTCCGAAGAGCTCGTTTTACTCGAAAAAGGAAATCATATTGAAATAAAGGCAGGAGCTGATGGAGCCCGAATTATCCTTATTGGAGGCAAGCCGCTGAATGAAAAGATTGCTTGGAGGGGACCAATTGTAATGAATACTGACCATGAGATAGATACTGCCTTTGAGGAGTTCTATCGTGGCGATTTTATTAAGTATAAACCATGAGATAATTGAGGCGTGATATGAACTGTTTATTATGAGAATCCTTTAAAAAAATCATTATCTATCTCATAAATTGTCACTGGTTTTAAACCAAGTTCGTATTTTTCAAATAGTTCAACCAATCTTTCTCCATCAATCAATTCAATTGGAGTAACACCATCTCTATTTGCTTCATACTTGGATTCTTTTGTAAATCTTCCGGTGGTAATTATTAACCCCTTTTCACCTCTGCCTTGCATTGCGCCTCTAAAATCTCTTACATGGTGAGGAACAACAGAATCCCTGTATCGTTTGCATTGAAATACTATATTCAAACTAACTACATCGTTTAATTTAACCAACCCTAAACCGTCAATTCCTTGATCACCTGCACCACCTGTAATTACAATATTATGAATACCAATTTCAGTTAAAAGTCTTTTGCATAATTTTTCAAATCCTGCGGGTGACATACTTTTAATAATATTCAATAACTCTGCTGAATGTTCTTCATCTTCAGTAGCAGTGTCGTCAAATTTCGTTTTGGAATGAATTTCTTCTTTCTTTGTTTTTGAATTACCACCTTTTTCTTGAACAGCCTTAAACATTTTATGAACGTCTATTTCTGTGTGCTTTGCATCAAGCCCTTCTTTTGTCAGTCGCCATATTCCTCGTTCTGAGTTATCAATCAGGCCGCCTTTAAATAAATAAAATCTTGCCCATTGAATTTGATTTCTTATCCGTGATTGTCCGTTAGAAGTAGTTTCAGCCAAATCGTCCTCTGTTATTCTTAAGTTTTCGATAACTTGGTCAATAACGCTAGATGAATTCCCTGCTCCTCCATTGGCTTGAAGTATATTCAGTATTGGAGTAATATATTGTAAGAATTGCGGCCCTTTCATAATAGTTTCTTATCTCCATTTCAAGTTTTTAAAATTCAATCACCTTTATTTCTGTTCGTCGGTTGGCTGCGTGCTCCTCCTCGCTGCATTTAACTCCCTTTGCACAGCGGTTTTTAATCATGGTGTCGCCATATCCCTTGGCTACAATTCTTAAATCCATAATCCCTTTCGATACTATGTATTTCTTGGCTGCCTCGGCGCGTTGCTGCGATAGTTGAAGGTTTTGCGCAGCGCTTCCGCGTGCATCAGTATGGGAGCTGAGCTCAATCTGAATGGTTGGATTATCGCTGAGAAGTTTCACCACCTTGTCGAGCTCCTGAGCCGCTTCGGGTTTAATGGTTGCTTTACCCAAATCGTAGTAAATATTGGGTATCTCAATGGCTTTATTCATTACGATGGCTTCCATTTTGAGATCGTAGGCGGTGTTTAGGTTAATCATACCAACCGCAGCACCTTGGGTAGAAACCATGTGTGTTTTAGAGAAAAATTTCTCTTTTTCTAGTTTTAAAATGTAGATTCGATCGGGTTCCACTTTAAAGTCGAAACTGCCGAATTCGTCGGTTTTCTTTAGAAGTTTTTCGTTGGTAGTTTTGTTCAAAAGCGAAACGGTTACATCGGTTAAAGGAGTATTATCATCTTTATTGGTAATTAGTCCAACGGCTGTGTATGTGTTTGCAATGGGTTCAAGGGCTAAGCTGAAACTGCTGTTTAAATTGATTATTTGTTTCCCCATCATCACAGGGATATTCATGGACTTGTAGCCATCTTTTTCAACCATAATATTATACCCCCCTTCAGGAAGATTTTCTTGTATGAATGATCCATTAATGCTTGTTGCAAGTTTGAAAGGTTGAGGTGAATTTACCGTGCTAATCGTGATAATAGCGTTGGTAATAGGAAGTGTTGTTTTTGCATCGGTTACAGTTCCTGTAATTCCAGGTTTTACCTGAGCCGTTAACTTGGTGTCGAAAAGTAAACTTAGGTTAATATCGCCTCGTTCACGATTCTTGGTCGACAATGAAAACTCTTTTCTTACAAACCCTTCTTTTGAAATACGAATTCGATAATCGGTGTCTTTCGAGAGTTTATAGTTAAAACGACCAAGTTGATCCGTAATGCCAATTACTGATTTTGTTGTATCGGGAGGATAGGCAATGGCTTGGGCATTCGCGATAATTGAA
Source organism: Bacteroidales bacterium (assembly GCA_025361485.1). Lineage (GTDB taxonomy): Bacteria > Bacteroidota > Bacteroidia > Bacteroidales > Tenuifilaceae > UBA8529. The sequence continues at coordinate 46,531 of JANYLA010000084.1, read as the reverse complement.
CCGTCGCTTGATGACAGAATTGTTCCCATTAGAGTGTATCCAACATCTTGTTTCAAGATAATCTTTGCTAATATTTGAGTTGGTTTTAGCCCGAGGCCAAATGATGAAACCGTTTTTGTTTCTGAGAAAAAATTAGGGCAATCTACTTGAAGCGATACTTCATGCCCATCGTCAAGTTTGAATGAAAATTTTCCTGAAGCATCGGTTGAAATTGTATTTATAAGCGTTTTGTCATCGAGTATTTTTATGGTTGCACCACCTACAGGGACACTTTTTTCATCAACTACCTGTCCATCTACGATATGAACTATTGATTTTTTATCTATTTCGATTTTATAAATATCGTCATCGCCAATCCCATCAATTCGGTTTGATGAGAAGAACGCAAGATTGCCTGCTTGGGTTAAAACCATCCCAAAATCATCGTAAGGTCCATTTATAGGATATCCAAGGTTTGTGACGTAATCATATCCGCGTGGAGTGGGATAAGCAATAAACAGATCGAGGTTTCCAAATCCAGGAAGTTTATCCGATGCAAAGAAAAGTGTTCCATCAGGAGCAATAAAAGGGTTCATCTCATTTCCTGATGTGTTTACCCGAATGCCAAGGTTAACCGCTTCGCCAAAAGATCCGTTCGGACGGATTTCACGGTAGTAGAGATCTGTACCACCAACTCCACCGGGCATATCGGAGGTGAAGTAGAGCCTTTTTCCATCGGGGCTAATAGCTGGATCTCCGATTGAATAGGAGTCGGAGCAGATGCTTAGAGGACCTTGGTCAATCCATTTGCCTTGGCTGAAAATGGCTCTATGGATTTTAAGGTTGTTATCTGCTATTTGTTTTTCATCGCCAATTCGAGCTTTTAAGAATGTTTTTCGAACAAAATATGCCGTATCGCATGACGCTGAAAAGGTAATTGGTCCTGTATAAAGTTGATTTAGTAGCTCGTTTGAGAAAACCAATGGCGTGCCCAATTCACCGCTACTGCTGAGTTTTGCAGAAAAGATATTAAGGTGCTGTTGTGGATTTATCTGTTTGTAATGAGCCAAATCCCGATCGAATCGGGAGGATGTGTATACAAGTGCGTCCCGACAGATTGAGGGTGAGAAATCGGCCTCAGGACTATTTATGCTTACCGGAAAAATACGAAAGGTTAAGAAGCCGCTTCGAAGCTTTGCCGCAAATGAATTTGCATCCGATTTATTGGTGTTAAATTCTGGAAGTTTTTGTGAGGCGTAAAGTTTGTCAAGTGATTCTGCTGATAGTTCATCCTTTCCATTGGCTTTTTGAGCATAGCCAAGCAATTGGTAATCTTGCTCAGTGTGGCTCGCCTGTTTTGTTGCATTCTCATACCAAATCTCCGCTTGGTTCATGTCGCCAATTAATCGGTAGCAATTCCCTACCTGACGGGCAATGTATGCTGTTAAAGCCTCTTCGGAAGTTACTTTAAGATAAATATCTAAAGCCTTTTTGAAGTTATTGTCCTCATAGGCTCTATCTGCCTTTTGTACGTTTTTTGATACTTCCTGTGCGTTTACGCCAATGGTCGTTAGCACTATGAAGGCCAGTATAATCAGTCGTTTAAACATTTTTATTAGATATTGAATTTAAATGGAAAGGTAAGAAAAAAAGAATGAAAAAATCTTTTGGTTTTATTGAATTTACAAAACCCTACCAAATAAGTTTTATTTATGGGTTCTCACAGTATTAAATGATCCTAAAGTATGTTTTAATTTTTCCCAATCCACGACATGTATAATTTAAAGGACACCCCATGGTTAATAAAAAAGAAACTCGATTCAAGTCCTAAGTCTTTATTGGTGTCGGCCGCACCTCCGAAGTTTACAATTGATGCTCCTTCTAAGTCATAGCCTCCAGCAAGTATAAACAAAACGGGGCGAGCCCTGATTATATATCTAAATCCTACGGAAAGGGTGTAATGAACCATTGACGAAAAATTTTTGCCTGAAACTGCTTTCAGGTTCGGGTTTAAAGCCTCAGCCATTGATATCCCATAGTTTGATACCTTTCCTGGGCCAAACCCAATCTTGTCTTGAGTGGAAGCATACATTCCAAAACGGTTGGCTGGTTTGCCCGGAATTGAACTGTATTTTCCTTTTGTCATGCAGATTTGTCGAAGTAAATCGAATCCAAAACAAACGGTATAGAATTTTGCAGTGAAAAGCGTATCGAAGGCCGGAACGCCAAATTTTTGATTTTCTCTGCCTCCAGGGGTCGTTAAAGTGCTTAATTTTAATGGAAATCCCATAGATGTATAACCAACTCCCCAATAGGTTCCTAATATGCGATTCATTTCTACACCACCTGCCATATGTTTGTAGGCTTTGGAGGTTTTAAGTAATTCAATATTAAGATATTTATTGCTAAAGTTGAATTGACGGAGAAAGCGCATATCCCCCAAAGGCATTTCACCTGACCAATATACAGTTCCGGAAACCTGAGAGCTTTGCACCCTTAACCAAAAACTTTTAATGCCAATGTAGCCAGTATACCGGTATGCTTTCCCGATAAAATTATTTTCAATATTAGCAGAGAGGCCAAGCCTCATCCCAATTTTATTGATGCTAAAATTTCCTTCGAATACTGATTGAGAGTTAAGATCAAACTTGTATTTAAGAAAGTCGCCATCGTCATTGTTTAAGTTGAATACTTTCCAATTCAACGAAGGGATATATGAAACTCCAAAGAAAGAAGGGATTGTATCTTTTCTCGTTTGGGATATAAGTGAATTCGGGATTATTAAAGCCAGCGAAAGAATAATCAAAAGTTTTATTCTCATAATAGGTTTTATTTGCTATGTATTATTCAAAGATAAATTTTCAAGTGTTCGTATTGATTCATTAATCAGATTAATGCATTGCTATTTGAAAATACTAAACTAAACACCCATGAAATATGTGGTTTAAGTTTAAACTTATTTTTTATAAAGACAGATTCTTTCTTTTTGAATGTTTTAAAAGCGATTTATATTGCTCGTTGTTTAGTGTGTTTAAAATTATTAAACAAAACGATAATTATGCCTGCATCTTTAAAAATAGATAAACGAGTGTACAATTGCCATTATTTAAGAGTACCTTTGAGCCTTAGTAATATTTAAGGAAATGATGAAACCATTACAGATTGGAAATTTGGCAATTGCTATTCCTGTGGTTCAGGGAGGCATGGGGGTTGGTATCTCTCTCTCGGGATTGGCAGCCGCAGTTGCTAATGAAGGAGGCGTTGGTGTAATTTCGAGCGCTGGGCTTGGTTTGCTTTACCGTGAATTTACAACAGATTATCTTGAGGCAAGCATTCATGGGTTAAAAGAAGAGTTGCGAAAAGCTAGAGAGAAAACAAAAGGTGTTATTGGAGTAAATGTTATGGTTGCCATGTCGAATTTTGCCGATATGGTAAAAACATCTATATCCGAGAAAGCCGATATTATATTCTCTGGTGCTGGTTTGCCTCTCGATTTACCGGGTTTTCTTAAAAGCGATAGCACTACTAAGTTGGTGCCGATTGTCTCCTCGGGCCGAGCTGCAAAGCTGATTTGCGAGAAGTGGAAAAAAATATACAATTATCTGCCTGATGCAATTGTGGTTGAAGGTCCAAAGGCTGGAGGTCACTTAGGATTTAAAGCAGATCAAATTGATAATGAAAACTTCACCTTAGAAAGACTTATTCCTGAGGTTGTTGCAGAGGTTAGGAGATTTGAGCTAGAGTATAATCAAACCATACCTGTTATTGCTGCTGGTGGTATTTATACCGGTCAGGATATTAAGGATATTATGAATTTGGGCGCATCGGGTGTTCAAATGGCTACTCGTTTTGTAACAACCGACGAGTGCGATGCTTCCGATGCCTTTAAGCAATCGTATATCGATGCAAAGCAGGAGGATATCGAAATAATCAAAAGTCCTGTGGGAATGCCTGGCAGGGCTATCGGTAATGGTTTTCTCGACAAGGTGAAGTTGGGCATTAAGCAGCCCATCAAGTGTCCCTTCAAGTGTATTAAAACGTGCGAGATTTCATCAAGCCCTTACTGTATCATTACTGCTCTTATCAGTGCGTTTAAAGGAAACTTTGAACATGGATATGCTTTTGCAGGCACTAACGCATATTTAGCCACCAAAATAATATCGGTTAAAGAAACTTTTAAAACGCTCAAAAAGGAGTATAGTTTAAGTAAATAATAGGAAACATAAACTGGTTACTCAAAAGATCAGTTTTTAATAATTCAATGCTTAAGGTTAGCAGCTTAATAATCGTTGCTAACCTTAAGCATTTTATTTTTGTCAAAACTTTGATATTCTTCTAGTTTAAATTGATTTTTGATATTTTTTCAGGTAAATTTATACTGTAATAGTTCTGTTTTTTGCCGAAGGTTTTGTGAGAGTCGTTTAATCTCTGTTTGATTAAAAAATACTACCATGGCAAAAGTTGATTTAGTTCAATACCTGATCAATAGGCATAAAGAATGCCTTAAACCTTGCCCTGAACCTGGGCCAATAATTACTTTGTCTCGTGAGATGGGCTGTTCTGGAACTCAAGTAGCGCAAATGCTGGTTAATGAGCTGAATTATCGTTACGAGTTTAAAAGTGGCGATACATGGAGATGGGTGGGGAAGGAGGAGATACAAAACGCAGCAGCTCACGCATTGAATTTACCACCTGAAGAGATTAACTATGTGATGGAGGCAAGGAAGAAAACCATGATGGATGATATATTGCAATCGTTTTCAAGTAAATACTATAAGAGCGATAGGATTATCAGGAAAACGGTGAAAGAAGTTATTCGATCAATTGCCTGTAATGGACGTGTTGTGATACTTGGAAGGGGAGGCGTTGCTATTACTCGCGATATCTCTCGATCATTACACATCAACCTTGAGGCACCCCTCGAATGGCGTGCATTAAGAATTGCTGAAAAAATGCAGATTGATCCTAAAGAAGCTGAAGCTTTTGTGCTCAGTGTCGATAAGCAACGCGAAGAGTTTAGAGACTATTTTGGAGGTAAGAATACCGATTACACACGTTTTGATATTTCATTTAATAGCATGACTCTTACGGTAAGGGAAATTGTTGATGTTGTAATTAAAGCTATTGAGATACGCAAATTCATTTACTAGTTCTATTCGTTGATGCATCTTTTTACTATTTAGCCTATCCTTCCTTGGATAGGCTTTTTTGTCGAGTTTTATACCTTTTAGCCTTGTTTGTGTCCAAATAGTATTCCTTTATCAAAAATACATAACCTATTTCACGAAATAAAGTAAGAACTTAAAACATGTTGTTTTTAGCAATAAAGGGTTTTAATTGAAAACAATTTATAATTTTGATATCCTTTAAGGTTTTATAATCAGTTTTTTATATGTCGACAAAGACTACGTTTACAAGTAAGATTCTCATGATGCGTTTAATGTTGCCGATGTTTTTTATCTTAATCGGGAGCAAGCAAATAGTTTTTGCTCAGCAGCCAGTTAATTTGCCGGTTGAGGTAAAAAAATTGATTGAGGGTTACATCCTCAAAGGGACTGAGTCGGAGATTGCGAAAGATTACAATCAAGCCTCGTTTTACTATCATCAAGCTGGAAATACGTATTGGACTCATGGTTGCTTAACCGAATCGATTGAGCAGCTTAAGAAATCGCTTGCTATGAGCGAAAATCTCACTAATCTTAACGGCATCTTAGTTTTAAATACCAAAATCGGACTACTTAATACCGAACTTAAAAATTACGAAAATTCGCTTATCTATTTTACTCGAAGTTTGGATATAAGCCGTAAGATGGCTCGGAAGCAAGATTTAGTGTCATCGCTTTTGAATGTCGCAAATTCGTATTATGAACTCGAAAAATTTAATGAGTCAATTCCATATTTAACCGAAGCCGAAACCATAGCCAAGGACATTGCTGATGCTAAAATTCTCAGAAACTGCTACTCTTTAATGACTCGCGTTTACGATAAGACTGGCGATAGAGAAAAATCAACTCAATACTTTAATCTATTTGCGGCTATTTCGAAAAAGATTCAGCTGGATGAAACCGCCAAAAAGGAGAGCGAGGCTCGCTTAATGGTTGATCAGGCCAACTCCAAAGTGATTGAGGTTGAGAATGTAAAGGACGCGGCTGAGCAGGAGTTAAAAGTAAAAAAACAGGAACTACAGGAAAATAAAGTTAATCTTAGCAAAGTAGAGCTGATCTCCAAAGAACAACAAATGCAGATTGAATTACTAAGCAAAGAAAAGAAATTACAGGAAGCTGAGATTAGCCAGCAAAGATTGATGAGGAATATTTATATCGGAATAATTCTTATCGTTTTAATTATTTCTGTTTTAATCTACTTTGGTTATCATAAGATTAAGAAAACCAATATTTTATTGAATATTAAAAATATTGAGATTAGCCAACAGAGGGATGAGATTGAGCATCAAGCCGAGGAACTTCGAGATCTTAACGCACTTAAGGATAAACTTTTTTCAATTATATCGCATGATTTAAGGAGCCCTTTGGCATCGTTAATTAGCATGTTAAATATGACGAAGGAAGGTCATTTTTCACCTGAGGAGGAAAAATATATTTTGCTTGAACTTTCAAAAAACGTTGAGTATAATACTGAACTGCTTGAAAATCTACTGAAGTGGGCTTCAAGTCAGATGAAGGGGAGTGCAATTAAGCCTATTACTTTTGATATTCATGAAATTGCATCGAGTAAAGTTAACCTTTACGAGAAAGCTGCTCGACAGAAGGGTGTTGATCTTATAAACAGCACGAATATTAATACAGAAGTTTTTGCTGATAAGGATATGGTTGAACTTGTTTTGCGAAATTTAATTACCAATGCCATTAAGTTTAGCGAAAATGGTAATAGTATAACCATTTCTTCTATAGGTAATAATGGTTTTATTACGGTTTGTGTTGCCGATAATGGTCGTGGGATTTCCAAAGAATCAGTTGGTAAACTTTTTGGCAAGCAGGTGTTTTCGACTCGGGGGACACTCGACGAAAAAGGAACAGGTTTAGGGCTTATCCTTTGCAAGGATTTTATTCAAATAAATGGCGGTGAAATTTGGGTGGAAAGTCAGGAAAATGTAGGCAGTAAATTTTTCTTTACCCTTCCTATGAAAGTGCTTAAAAACTAAATTAAGGAAAAGGGGTTGATTTTAACAGAAATCATTTTACTAAACCTGATAATGTTCAATTACAATCTTAATCCCTATAGCAATGAGTATTAGACCTCCAATGATTTCAATCTTTTGACCAAAATGGGAACCTGTTTTTTTTCCGAAGAGAATACCTAGCATAGAGGCGATAAAGGTTACAGAACCAATTATAAGAACAGCCAAAAACATATTCACCTCAATAATTGCAAAGCTGATACCAACGGCAAAAGCATCAATGCTTGTGGCTAATGCCATGCTAATAATTACTCGAATATCCAGAGGATTGATATTCTTTTCTTCACCTTTCTTAAGGCTCTCAATTAGCATCTTAACACCTAAAATGGAGAGTATTCCGAGGGCGACCCAATGATCGAATGGCTCAATCCACTCCTTGATAGTAATACCACCTAGCCAGCCTAGGACAGGCATAATTGCTTGAAAAATAGCAAGAAAGAAAGCAATCCGCACGGCTTGCCAAAAAACAATCTCTTTACGAAGTAGACCACTTGAAACTGAGACTGCAAAGGTGTCGAAGCATAATCCAACAGCCAGAAAGAATAGAGTTATTATGCCCATTGTATAGAATTTGCCAGCAAAAATAGAATAAAAATTAATGAGACAATGGGTTAATGCATCAATAAGCCAATGATTTTATAATCATAAATTTAAAACATTATGCAGATAGGGTGATTGTAAATGTAGTTCCTTTGTTCGGCTCTGAATCAACCGAAATGGTTCCATTGCTTTGACTAATCAATCTTTTTGCAAGCTTTAATCCGAGCCCTGTTCCTTTCTCATTATTTGTACCCGGAGTTGAGTAACTGCTGCTGTTATCGAAGATGCTAGCAATTAACTTTTTGGGGATGCCGATTCCAGAATCAATGAATTTAATGGTTACAACGGATTCAACCTTAGAGGCTTGAATGTTAATGCTACCATTTTTTGGGGTAAATTTAATTGCATTTGAGATTAAGTTTCTGAAAACGGTATTGATCATATAAGGATCGGCGAATGCGGAAATAGCACTGTCAATAGAGTTGGTGATAGTGATATTTTTTGGCGAAGCCATACCCGATAGCAGTGCGATAGCAGTATCGGTAGAGGTTTTAAGGAGAATATTTTCAGGTTGGTAAGTGATTTGCCGTTGACTTTTAGCCCAATCCAGAAGATTTTCGAGCAAATTATAGGTTTCTTGTGATGTGTCTTTCAACGAAACCATCAAATCGTTACGTGTTTCATTGTCTATTGAATCGGTGTCGTTGGCAATAAATGTAATCATCTGGTTAATGGTTCCGATAGGACCTCTTAAATCGTGAGCAATAATCGAGAATATTTGATCTTTTAACGAGTTTGCTTCTTTAAGGGCCATTTCCGCTTTCTTAATATCTGTAATATCGGCCATTGTTGCAACAACTTCCGAAACGGCAACAGAGCTCCCAAAATTATAACCCACATTCAGTAGGATATATCTCAATTCTTCGGCATTTATTTGGATAGGAATTTCAATACTGTCCAATGCTTTTTGCCCTTTTTTTGCCTCATCAATTAAGTTTACAACGAGGTCTCTTTTCTCTGGGACTATCAACTCAATAAAATTCTTTATGCTAAAAGGGGCATGGGATCTTTTCCAACCTAAAAGCGGATAGGCTTCATCGTTTAGCGAAATCATATTCATAGCAGGATTCCAACTCCAACTTCCTAGTTTGGCAATTTGTTGAGCTCTTCGAAGCGTTGCTCTACTTTCTAATAGGTCTCTCTCTACCTGTTTGCGCGAAGAAATATCTTCGATAAGCTTAACCAGATGTGAAATATTTCCTTGGGGATTTAAAATTGCCTTAACTGCCACTTTACAGTAGATGTAAGATCCATCCTTTTTGATGAATCTTTTTTCGATACTATATGCACTATTTTTACGAACAATAATATCGTTATAAAACTTCATCTCCATTTTTAAATCTTCGGGATGAGTTATTGTATCCCATGTCTTTTTGATAAGTTCATTTGCCGAATAACCAAGAATTAAGCATAGTTTATTATTAAAGGTTATCCATTCCTTTTGAGTTGTCGCTTCGGCCATACCGATGAGATCTGATTCGAAGAACAATCTGTATTGCAGTTCACGCTCAGCTAAAATTTTTTCAGCATTTCTTCTTTGGGTAATATCTTGCGAGATACTAAATATTAAGGGTTTGCCGGAGCTCATGAATTTTACAAAGTACCCTTCTACATAAAACTCCTCACCGTTTTTTTTCTTATGTACTCTTGATTGAACCCTGTGCGAACCAGTGCGGTATGCGTTATCAATGGCGGAGTAAGTATCTTCAACTTCTGATGTGATTATGGAATATGGTTGCCCGATTAGCGCTGCCTTATTAAAGCCGTATCTATGCTCAAATGCATGATTGACATCAATAAGTATTTTGGTTTCGGGATTGATTATGCTAACTGAGTTAATGTTTGATTCATATAGGGCTCTGTATTTTTCCTCATTCTCGGTTAGCTGTTTTTCAATCTCCTTCTTTTTTGTTATGTCAAGCGATAGTCCAATAATTTTTGACATTTTTCCCTTCTCTTCGAATGACTTACCGCGAATAAGAACATAGTTAACACTGTTATTTGGCAGTAAATGTCGGATTTCTGCCTCAAAGTTAATTGGTGATTTTCCGGCTCTTTTAATTATGCTGTCAGCATAAGCTAAGTCATCGGGATGAATATATTTTTTGTAATCAGGAAGGTTTGTTGGAGGCGTTTGGTTGTCCAATCCAAATATTTTTCCGGCTGATTTAGACCATATTATCTCCTCTGTTTCTAGATTTAGTTGCCAACTAGTGATATTTGCAATATCCTGAGATTCGTCAAGCAGATCGCGGCTTTCGCTCAGCTCGCGTTCAATATTGCCCTTGTTCTCAATTTCCTCAAATAGTTTAGAGTTAAGCTCCTTGAATACTGAAATCTGACGAGCAACCTCATCTTCAACATCATTAAAGGTCTTTTTAAGCGATTCAAAGGCTAAGCGTTTTTCGCTTACCGCCACTCCTAATATCAGTGAAATCAATAAAAAGAATAAAATAAAGTAGTAAATATTCGAAGCGTTAAGGAACTTATTATTTGTATAGAAAATTCCATGATTAGTGCTAGCAGCAAAAATTGTTACTAAATAAAAAGCAAGAATACTAAACGATAATATTTTTGAATCTTTTCTAAAAGCGATGATGAATATTGAAGGGAATACTAAGTATTGAATAGGAAACGAATAGGGTGGTGCAATTATATTAAGAATCTCAAGTGTATTGGGAACAATGAGTAAGAGCAAGAATAAAGTTAACTCCCATGAAAATTTGATTGGTTTTATTACTGATATTTCAATTGAATCTGAATACGATATAAGAAAAGGTGTAATTGATAGTATTGAAACGGATATGCTTAGCCATGAAAGATTAATTAACCTTAACAGTGAAATGTTTGATTGAATTTCGCCAGAATTTAAAAAAAGGAGTGAAAGAATTACTGCTTGTGGCAATGGTGCTAAAAGGGTGGTGATAAAGAATCGCTTTAAACCATTGTTTTGCTCTATTAAAGAGTTAATATCTGAGATTGATTGAATTGATTTTGCAATAATTAATAACGTTAACCCTTCGGAAAGGAAAAAAAACAGAGAACTAATTGTAGAAAACTGTAAAGAGGATAATGAAGTAGAAATGGTGATGATTTGCCACAGAATGGCACCAATTAAAAAGCCGAATAATGATTTACTTCCTCTAGTAATTATTATCCCAGCCATTAATCCTGTGGTAAGTGCAAAGTAAAAAGGCAAAGAATTATCTTTAACAGAAAGAGTTGTTGCTAGAGCAGCAATAATATAGATGAAGGCTATAACTAAATATTCAATCACCGAAGGAATTGAAAACCATTCTCGTTTGCTTACCATTGCTTGAAATTGTTCATTATTTATAAACGATCCATTAAGTTTTTTGTTTACGTGTTAAAATAAATGACTCTTTGAATCTAATAAGATTAAACCTTTAAAATTGTTAATTTACAAATATCTAACTTAAAAAATGATTAGTGAAGGCATTTTAAATTTGTTTTTGAGTAAAAAAATAAATATTGTAACTGTAAGATTGCGAATTGTTTTTTTTTATTCTAATTTCAACATTATTTTTTAAAGCAAAATGCCCGAAAGCTCTAATTATTATTGGAAAGATAAACTCTTTTTGGTTGTAGAGGATGATCCTGCAAGCTCAATGCTATTAGAGATCATTCTTACCAAAACAGGTGCTAAATTACTTTTTGCCGAAAGCGGAGAAAAAGCAGTCGAAATAGTTAATAGAACTAGAGGTATTGATCTTATATTATTAGATATCAAAATGAGCGGCCTTGATGGACTGCAAGCAGCCGCTCTTATTAAGAGGATTTCACCAAACATCCCTATTATTGCTCAAACTGCCTGTGTTGTTTACGGCGACAAGGAACGATGCCTTCAAGCGGGTTGTTCGGCGTATATCCCCAAACCAATTATTGCTGAATTGTTGTTGGATGCAATTCAGAGTCAATTTAATAGGCCAATTCCTAAGGAAATTTTTAATGATCCCTTCTGCTCAAATTAACCTTTTTGCATAGTATTTACCCTTCTCTTTCATTCCGAATTCAACTCAAAAATCTTTCTTTTTTCTATCTTTACCCAAGATATTGAATGAAATGGATTTTAAACTTACCTCTGAATTTCAACCAACAGGAGATCAGCCAAGCGCAATAAAGCAGCTTGAAGAGGGTTTTCTGCGAGGCGATAAATATCAAACCTTGCTTGGCGTAACAGGTTCAGGTAAAACCTTTACTGTAGCTAATGTTGTAGCCAATCTTAATCGGCCAACTTTAGTACTTAGCCATAACAAGACTTTAGCGGCTCAACTTTATGGTGAGTTCAAGCAGTTTTTCCCCGAAAACAAAGTTGAATATTTTGTTTCTTATTACGATTATTATCAGCCTGAGGCCTATTTGCCGGTTACCGATACGTATATCGAAAAAGATCTTTCAATCAACGAAGAGATTGAAAAGTTAAGGCTTAGCACCACCTCATCGTTGCTTTCGGGCAGGAGGGATGTAATTGTAGTATCGTCGGTTTCATGTTTATACGGCATCGGAAATCCGCAGGATTTCTATAATAGCACTATTCGGCTAAAGGTTGGACAGAAACTTAGCCGTAATCTGTTTCTACGACAGTTGGTCGACAGCCTATATTCTAGGAACGAAGTGGATTTTAAACGCGGAACGTTCCGTGTGAAAGGCGATAGCGTTGATATTTTTTTGGCCTATGGCGATAATGGAATTCGTGTTGTCTTTTTTGGTGACGATATTGAAGAACTGGAGATTTTCGATCCTTTACGAGGTTCACGAATCGAATCATTACCTGAAGCAGTTATATATCCTGCAAATATATTTATTGCGGCTAAGGCAAGAATGAATACTGCTATTCAGGAAATTCAGGATGATCTTGTTAAGCAAATAAATTATTTTAAAAGTGTTAGTAAAGGGCTTGAGGCCAAGCGTATTCAGCAGCGGGTTGAGTACGACCTCGAGATGATTCGTGAGCTTGGTTATTGTCCAGGTATTGAGAACTATTCTAGGTATTTCGATGGAAGGCCTGCAGGAATGCGACCTTTTTGTTTACTTGACTATTTTCCAAAAGATTTTGTAACAATCATCGACGAGAGTCATGTTACTATTTCTCAAATTCGTGCAATGCAGGGAGGTGACAATTCTCGTAAGCATACGCTGGTTGAATATGGGTTTCGCTTGCCTGCGGCAGTCGATAATCGACCTTTAAAATTCGAGGAGTTTGAGAATATTATTGGTCAAGCCGTATTTGTTAGCGCAACCCCTGCCGATTATGAGTTGCAACAAACACAAGGTGTCATTGTTGAACAGGTTATTAGGCCAACCGGACTTTTAGATCCTGTGATAGAGGTAAGGCCGAGCCTTAATCAGGTCGATGATTTAATCGGTGAGATAAATCGCTGCGTTGATCTCGATGAAAGGGTTCTTGTTACGACATTAACCAAGCGAATGGCCGAGGAGTTGACCAAGTATCTTGTTAAATTCAATATTCGTTGTCGGTATATTCATTCCGATGTTGATACTCTCGAAAGGGTTGAGATTTTAGAAAATTTACGGAAAGGCCTCTTTGATGTGCTTGTTGGGGTTAACCTGCTTCGCGAAGGGTTGGATTTGCCCGAAGTGTCGCTCGTTACCATCCTCGATGCTGATAAGGAAGGTTTTCTTAGGTCTGCCCGTTCGCTTACACAAACGGCGGGGCGTGCAGCACGAAATATCAATGGAAAGGTTATTATGTATGCCGATAAGATGACTAAATCAATGAAGATTACCATTGATGAGACTAACCGAAGAAGGGAGAAACAATTAAAATATAACGAGGAGAATGGGATAACTCCAACTCAGATTATAAAAGCCAGATTGTCGATGCTTGGTCAGGAGCATTCTAATAAATCGAAGAGTATTAATGCTTATGTAGAACCTGAAAAGATAGACTATGCTGCCGATCCTGTTGTGATGTATATGACTGAAGAGGCTTTGACAAAAGCCATCGAGAATACAAAGAAATCGATGGAGCGCGCAGCGAAGGAACTCGATTTTGTTGAGGCTGCAAGGTTCAGAGACGAGATGTTTGGTTTGCAGAGATTGAAAGATGAGAGAGGGAAGTGAAAAGAGAGAAGTGGCAAGCGACAAGTTAAAGGAGGGCTTAACTTACCTTAAATGAAAAGCCCCTTCCTAAAAGGAAGAGGCTTTGTTTTGTAAATATTTTTCAGGAATCAAAGTTTAGAAAAGGAAGTTCAGTCCAATGTAAGTGCCAGCAATTCCATCTTTTTTGTCGAATACTCGACCATGATCAACTGCAATAATGAAGTTTTGATTCATTACTATTCTTAAACCGCCACCATAGCTAAGGTGTATCGACTCACTGCTTGTGCTGAAATATTCAGGATTATTTCTTCTTACAATAGGATCAATAGGAATAGATTTTATTACCCTTCCTCCGTCAACAAAAGTATTTAATGATAAATAAAAGTTCTGCTTTATGAAATAGAACTTGGCAAACTTCCATCTGAATTCAACGTTACCAAAAGCAATGCCGTCGCCAATAACTCTATTCCTTAATACACCTCTTAACGTTTTTGAGCCACCAAGACCTTCGCTTGTTGCACCTCTAAGAAATAGAGTAGTCATATTAGGTTGGAGGTAATAGGGACAATCTCCCAACAAAGTAGTTTGATATCCTAAACGGTATACGAAAGAAAGTTTTTCTTTAATCAGCGTAAAGTACTGCCTATGAGTAATTGATAATTTAAGATGCTCATACTTCTTCCCAACACCCATAAAACTGGGCGCATAGGTTATTACTGCTTCAGACCAAATACCTTTCATTGGATTTGGCTCATTATCGCGGGTGTCAATAACAAAACCTGCTTTAAGGTAAGTTACAAAGCCTCCATCTTTCTCATCGGGGTTAATTAGTCCCCAATCAACATATTGTTGGAAAAGGCCACCACCAACAGCGGGTAATTTATCGGAGCCACTTTTACCCTCATTAAGTTTGTTAATATCAACGGTATCGGTTTGAAAGTTGTAGAACCCAATACCGGCAACCCAGCCAAATCGCTTATCGGTTAGCTTTCCCTGAAAGTCTGTAGTAAATCGGGTTAACTTTCTATCGTATTTGTAAAATGCTCGGCTTTTATATGGAGGCGTTGTGCCTTTATCGTCAGTCCATTCCTGATTATAAATTGATTGATAACCGTTGAATCCATAAAAATCATAGGTCTTATCTGTTAAATAGGCTAAATCGGCCGTAACCCTTAAGTTAGGGATCAGGCATTTCGAATCGTAAAAAAGTCGATTTATTCCGCTACCTTTTGTATATCGTGATACTTCTGCGTAAACAGAATGCTTATACTGAGGATAAGTTGAACCATCGCCATAGTTAAATAGATTTACCAATGCACCGTATTCTAAACCTAAATCGGTATCGAATGCTACAACGGGGAGGCCTCCCACATTCCATCCTGTTTTGATTTTTTCCTTTTTAACTGATTGTTTAATCGAGTCGTTTTGTGCAGAGCAAACTGCAAAAGCCAAAATAAAGGCAAAGGTTAGGTAAAGGTTCTTTGTCATAGTTAGTTGGGTTTGTTTAGCAAATATATGATTTTAATCGAAAGATCAAAAAAGGAGATTTGGTATATCCAATCTCCTAATGAACTATCAGCATTTTATGCTTGATTAGAATCCATTCAATTTCAAATAAATGGTTGGAATGAGTAGGATGAATCCGACAACTATTAGTATAAGCATTAACGGCAAAAACCATCTAAACCACTTATTGTAAGGGATCTTAGCAATGCTAAGCACACCAACCATTACACCCGATGTTGGGGTTATAAGGTTTGTGAATCCTCCACCAAGTTGATAAATCGTTACAGTCGTTTGACGACTAATTCCGATTAAATCAGAGAATTGCGCCATCAATGGAATTGTTAGAGCTGCTTTTGCAGAACCCGATGCAATAATTAAATTTAATAGGTTGTAGAAAACAAACATGATAGCCACAGATACTAATTTCCCATAGCCCTCCATTGCACCTGCCGAGAAAAAAAGTAGAGAGTCAATGATTTTACCTTGTTCAAGGATTACAACGATACCGCTTGCCAAGCCTACCACCAATGCTGCCGACATGATATCCTTTGCCCCCTCAATGAATAACCTTGCAATTTGATTGGCATTTTTTCCGAAAGCAACACCAGAGCATATCCCCATAACAAGGAATAGCGATGCTATTTCCTTTATGTACCAACCGTAACCCATTACCCCAACAATTAAAAAAAGGATTGTAAAGAAAAGGATATTTACAATGAATAGTTGAACTGAGTGGCGTAAGGCAAGAATTCCAACTATTACCCATAATATTGCTGCAATTGGTAAGATTGGCGCTGAAATAGTGCTATTGCCAATTGCAAGGTGTGTTATTGGATATAAAAATGAAAAAATTGCAAAGACTACCGTAACCACCGAAAATATTGCCCATGCAGAGATGGCAGGTTTTGTTTTATTTCCATTTTCTTCGCTGGCACCTTTAATTCTCCAGTACTCATCATTCTCGTATACGGGTGATCTTTTCGGATCCTTCTTTATCTTGTTAGCATACCAAAGTACATATCCAATGCCTATTGCGTTAATTACAATCCAAATAACAAACCGATATTCAATCCCAGTAAATAGTTGAACTCCCGACAATCCTTGAGCAATACCGATGGTAAAGGGGTTAAGCAATGCACTTGCAAAGCCTAAACCCGCACCAAGAAAGCACATACAAATACCTACAATGGAATCGTAGCCCATGCTAATGGCCAACGGGACAAATATGATAACAAAGGCAATTGTCTCCTCGCTCATGCCGATAACAGCCCCGAAAAAGCTGAAACAAATCATAATCAGTGCGATTACAAGATTGTTTACACCTATTATTTTCAAAAATCTAAAGCGTTCGATTCTCTTCGTGAAATTCAGAAAAGAGTAAATTGCTACATCAAGGGCTTTACTCTCATTCATTAGCCAGAACGATCCACCAATCATCAGTATGTAGAAGATGATATCATAGGTTCTTTTCATCCCTTGAAAAATTGAGGTGAAAATTTGCCAGGATTGACCTTGGTTTTCAACTTTTGCGAATGATCCTGGGACAATAACATCCCGACTAATCCCATTTACATCCTTAGCAACACGAGCAAATTCACCACCGGGGACAATCCATGTTAATATTGCTGCAACTATAATCAGTGAGAAGATAATGACGTATGTATGCGGAAATTCTCTTTTCTTTTTCTCCTGTTCCATGAATGTTTTTTTTGAGATTTGGTTTGCCAATTTAAGAAATTACTTTTCATTTTGATGCTAATCATTGCCCTTTAACATCCCTTTTCCCTTAATTGGTTTATTCGAATGATGAAATGATTGAATCCAGCAATCAATACAAGCGGCAATTAACGGGAGTTCGATATAAGATGGCTTGTTATACTATTGTTTATTAATATTTTAACGTTAATATTGTGCTTTTGGAAGATTGGAATGATGGAATATTGGGGGTTGCATCAAACTTTTTTCTTCCAATATTCCAGTTTTCCATCATTCCAATAATGATTTCAAGGTAAAATATTGCTATTCTAGCACTTAGTTTGTTTCTTACATCGAGTTGACGTTAATTAAAATTTTAATGTTTTACAACTTCTATTTTTATGGTTTAATCGCAATTTACTAACTTCGAAGTTCTAAAACGAATTGCATGGCTATATTCATTACTAATATAAAAAAACTCGTTCAGGTTGAATATCAGCCAAAAACGTGGGTTGCAGGAGCAGAGATGTCAAAAATAGAAACTATTGACAATGCTTTTCTGTACATTAATAAAGGAGTAATTGAGGATTTTGGTAGTATGGATTACGCTTCCAAATATGAGACCTTACGAGATATAACCGTTATTGATGCTACTGGCAAGTTGGTTTTCCCATCATTCTGCGATTCTCATACTCATTTGGTTTACGCTGGTAGCCGCGAGATTGAATATGTCGATAAAATAAAAGGTTTGTCCTATGAGGAGATAGCCAAAAAAGGAGGAGGAATTCTTAACTCAGCCAAACTATTGCATAATACAAGCGAGGAAGAATTGTACAACCAGTCGTTATCTCGGATAAATGAAATAATCGCACTTGGTACAGGAGCTGTTGAGATTAAGAGCGGTTATGGACTTTCTACCGAGGATGAATTAAAAATGCTGAGAGTTATCAAGAAACTAAAAGAGACTACACCAATAACCATAAAGGCCACATTCCTAGGCGCACATGCTGTACCAGCAGAGTATAAAGGAAAGCAGGGAGAATATGTTGATTTGATTATCAACGAGATGATACCAATTGTTGCTTCTACTGATCTTGCAGATTTTATTGATGTTTTTTGCGATAAGGGATTTTTCACCGTTGAAGAGACTGAGAAAATGTTAATGGCAGGAATCAAATATGGCTTAAAAGCCAAAATTCATGCTAATGAATTAGATTATTCAGGCGGAATTCAGGTGGGAGTTAAGTATGGTGCTCTTTCAGTTGACCATCTTGAATTTACGGGTGATGCCGAAATAGAACGACTTCTCAATTCGGAAACTATGCCAACGCTACTTCCGGGAGCTGCTTTCTTCCTTGGGATGATCGATCCTCCGGTACGAAAAATGATAAATGCAGGCTTGCCCATTGCTATGGCATCGGACTACAATCCGGGTTCATCTCCATCTGGAGATATGAAGTTTGTTATGTCGTTGGGATGTATCAAAATGAAAATGTTGCCAGAGGAGGTAATCAACGCCGTTACTATCAATGGAGCCTATGCGATGGGAATAAGCGATACACATGGAAGTATTGCTAAGGGCAAAGTGGCAAATGTTTATATTACAAAACCAATTCCATCCTACGAATATATTCCTTATTCATACACATCAAAAATTGTTGACACAGTTATATTAAACGGAAAAATCATAAAAAATGCATAAACTAACCCTTGTTTTACTTGGAGTGATAATAGTTATCTCTTCGAGTTTTATTAGCATCAATAAATCTTCAATTGGACACAATTCATACAGCCAGATAATTAAAGCCGAGGACGTGGCAAAAGGTTTAGTTGAAGCATTAAAGGTTGGTGCGCAAAAATCTACTGAAAAGGCATCAGTAGTTGATGGATTTTACAAAAACGCTGATATTTTTATCCCGTTTCCAAAAGATGCCATAAAGGTTAAAGCTGCACTTGAAAAGGCAGGAATGAAAAAGCAGGTCACTGATTTTGAGCTGTCGCTTAATCGTGCAGCAGAAGAAGCAACAAAAAAAGCACTTCCAATTTTGATTGATGCTATTACCGGGATAACATTCACCGATGCAATGAGTATTTTTAGAGGCTCAAAGGATGCTGCAACAATTTATCTAAAAGATAAAACTTCTTCTAAACTGAAAGAAACATTCAAACCAATTGTTAAAGAGGCGATATCTAAAGTTAAAGTAACTAAGTATTGGGAAAACGTTGCAAACTCATACAATAAGATTAATGTATTATCAGGTGGTAAGAAGGTTAACCCCGACTTAGAGATGTATATTACCGAAAAGGCCATTGACGGCTTATTTAAATTAATCGCAAAGGAGGAGGAACAAATACGCGATAATCCAGCAGCGAGAACAACCGATCTGCTAAAGAAGATCTTCGAATAATTTTGTATTACACTGACAATTTTACATTACACCTTTATATATATAGCAAGTTTAACTTTTATTAACACTATGGATAATAAAAAATTGATTGAGTGCGTACCGAACTTCAGCGAAGGTCGCGATATGACCATTATAAAGCAGATTACCGATGTAATAGAATCTGTTGATGGGGTTAGATTAATAGATGTTGATCCTGGTAAGGCAACAAATAGAACTGTTGTTACTATTGTTGGTACTCCCGATGAGGTTTGCGAAGCAGCATTCCGTGCCGCAAAAAAAGCATCTGAGCTGATTGATATGAGCAAGCATTCTGGTGCACATCCCCGCTTTGGTGCAACAGATGTTTGTCCACTAGTTCCTGTTTCGAATATTACAATGGAAGAAGTGGTTGTTTATGCACGTAAGCTTGCGAAGCGTATTGGTGACGAACTGCAGATTCCTGTTTACTGCTACGAAAGTGCAGCAACAGAGGAGAAACGTCGTAATCTTGCCAATTGTCGTTCAGGTGAGTACGAAGGATTACCCGAGAAACTTCAAGATCCATTATGGAAACCAGATTTTGGTCCAGCAAAGTTTAATCCTAAATCGGGTGCAATAGCCGTTGGTGCACGAAATTTTTTAATTGCTTATAATGTTAACCTCAATACAACCTCAACCAGAAGAGCTAATGCCGTTGCTTTTGATATTCGCGAGAAGGGTAGACCAGTTCGCATTGGCAATCAGGTAACTGGTAAAACAGCGCTTGATGAGAAGGGGAACGAGATTTGGACCCCAGGTGCATTGAAAGCCTGTAAGGCTATTGGATGGTTCATCGAAGAGTATGGCGTTGCGCAGGTTTCAATCAATTTAACCGATATTACTATTACACCATTGCATGTTGCATTCGAAGAGGCTTCAAAGAAAGCGGTTGAACGAGGATTAAGAGTTACCGGTTCGGAACTGGTTGGTGTTGTTCCTTTACAAGCTATGCTAGATGCTGGAAAGTATTTTCTGAATAAGCAGGAACGCTCTACAGGTATCTCCGAAAAAGAGATAATTAAGATTGCTGTGAAATCAATGGGGCTTGATGAGCTTTCCCCATTCGATCCTGAAAAGAAAATCATTGAGTATATATTAAGGGATAATACGAAGAAAAGGCTAATCGATTTAACCATCGAGGGCTTTGCTAACGAAACAGCATCGGAATCACCTGCGCCTGGAGGAGGATCAATTGCAGCAAGTATGGGCGCTTTTGGTGCTGCATTAGGAGTAATGGTCGCAAACCTTTCTGCTCATAAAGCTGGCTGGGATGATCGCTGGAAGGAGTTTTCCGATTGGGCGGATAAAGGGAAATACTATATGGATCAACTTATCAATTTAGTTGATGAGGATACCAATGCATTCAATAAGATTATGGATGCTTTTGGCTTACCAAAGGGTAACGAAGATGAAAAAGCAGTTCGCAAGAAAGCAATTCAAGACGCAACGCTCTATGCAACCGAAGTACCATTTAAAGTGATGAAACTTTGCTACGAGTCCTTGGAGGTAATGAAAGCAATGGCTTCTATTGGTAACCCCAATTCTGTAACCGATGCCGGTGTTGGTGCGCTTGCTGCTCGTTCGGGGGTATTAGGAGCATTCCTAAATGTTAAGATTAATGCTTCAGGGTTAGATGACAAAACAATTGTTGCCAAATTTTTAGAGGAAGGTGAGATGATTACTTCAAAAACCATTGAACTTGAAAAAGAGATATTAATTATCGTTGAGAATAAGATAAACGGTAAGAAATAGAATAGATCTTTTACTTATTCTGATTTTAAAAGAAAAGTTAGTTAATATTTTTTAGCTAACTTTTTTTGTTTTCTAATCTTTAATTACTCTAAAATTTAGTGTTTTACATTTTTTTTGCAGTTCAAAAAATAGCATCTCCCTTTATTTAACACTAGGAACAGTGTTAAAATGCTTGCAATTAAAAAAATTAATATTTACATTAGCGAGGTAGAAAATTAATTATTAACCTCTATTTGTAAACCTAAAACTTGTTCTATGAAAAGACTATGTGTTTTTCTTGCATGTCTTGTGCTTGTTGGCATTAATTTAGTGCAAGCACAAACCGTGCGGATTACCGGGACTGTCACCAGTTCTGAGGATGGAATGGCAATTCCAGGTGTATCTGTTGTTGTTAAGGGTACCACCAATGGTGTTGCCACCAATATTGACGGTAAGTTTGAACTTAACGTTGGTGCAGATGCACAAACCCTACTTTTTAGTTCTGTAGGTTTTAAAGCTCAAGAGATTGCGATTGGCGGTCGCTCAATCATTGACGTAGTTCTTGCATCTGAAGCAATTCAGGTTGACGAACTTGTAATCACTAGTGCTTATGGTATTAAAAGAACCCCTAAAGGTTCAACCTCTTTGGCACAAGTTGTTACCGGTGAAAAATTGAATGAAGTTCGCCAAACTAACGTTAATAACGCTCTTGCTGGTAAGGTATCCGGTATTCAGGTTCGAAGCCAATCATCTGCTAAATTAGGTAGCAGTGGTACTATCCGTCTTCGTGGTGATGGTGGATTCTCTACTGGTCAAGGTGTTCTTTATGTTGTTGACGGAACTATAATTAGTGATCCCGGTGATATCAATATGGATAACGTTGAAGACGTTAACGTATTATCAGGACCTGGTGCATCTGCAATTTTAGGTTCTCAGGGAGCTAACGGTGCAATTATTATTACAACCAAAAAGGCAAAAGTATCTAAAACTGCTAATATCGATATTAGTACAGGTGCTACTGTTTCTAGTGTTTATATTATGCCTCAGTACCAAAATTCATATGGTGGTGGTGGAAGTAATGATTTCTACAGATTTGACTGGAACTCATCATTACCAGCTCATTGGGCAACTCTTGATGGAAAATATTATCCTGATTATACTGATGATGCTAGTTGGGGACCAAGATTGAAAGGACAGGAATATATACCTTGGTATGCTTGGTACGAAGGAACAAAGTACACTGGTAAAACAGCTACTTGGGATCCACAACCATCTAACTCAAGAGATTTCTTCGATAAGGGTGTAACAACGAATACCACTATTGCTATATCTAAAGCTGTAGAGGGAATGGATATAAGAGTTGTTTATGGAAGAATCGATGTTAAAGGGTTAATTCCAAATTCAAGCTTAAAAAAGAATACTTTTACTGTTAAGGGTTCGTTTGATGCAACCAAGAGATTAACCATTGCAGCTAACGTTAACTTCAATTCAAGTATAACTAATGGTGAATTTGATGATGGTTATTCAAACCAATCAACTGGTTCTTTCAACCAGTGGTTTCACCGTGATATTGATATGAATATCATGAAGGAGTTAAAAAATTTAAAAACACCTGAAGGAGTTTATGCTTCATGGAATCACATGAACCCAGGTTCTTGGTCTGCTGGAAATGAAAGAGGTTTCTATGCTGGTAACTACTGGTATAACTTCTATACTTGGTTTGACAAAGTAAAAATTCCTCAAAGAAACGACAAGTTATTTGGTGATGTTTCTGCTTCATACAAAATCACAAAAGATTTAACAGCTAAAGTGACCTATCGTAGAGTAACTAGTTCAATATGGGGTGAGAATACTTATAGTTCAGATCTTATGAAGAGCGGTTTGCAAACTCAGGGTAACTCACCTGAAGCAAAAGGTTTCTATCGTACCTATACTCAGTATTCTAACCGCGATAACTATGAGACTTTGCTTTCTTACTCAAAGACTTTTAGTGATTTCAAGGTTAACGCTAACGCAGGTTCCGACTTCTTTAACTCTATTTTAAAGTATAATAATGCTCAAACTGTAGATGGGTTAAATGTGCCATATTACTATGCAGTTAACAACTCGAAGAGTACTCCTTCTGTTACTAATACACGTTCTGCTCAACAATCAAGAGCCGTTTTTGTACGCGGTGATGTAAGTTTTAAGGATTACCTTTTTGCTGACTTCACAATTCGTAATGACTGGTACTCGGTGTTACCTCCTGCTAATAATAAAATTACTTCAAAATCATTTGGTGCATCATTTGTATTCAGCGACCTACTTAAGTTAGACTTCATGAACTTTGGTAAAGTTCGTTATTCATGGGGTGAGATTCCTATGGCAATCGCTCCTTATGATTATCCAGGTATGGCATATACTACAAATCAATATTCTTGGGGCAAAAATCCACTCATGACAACTCCTGATACACAGGTTGATGCAAATATTAGAGGTGCTGTGAAAACTATGAAGGATATTGGTATTGAGTTAAGGTTCTTCGATAGTATGTTAGGTCTTAATGCTACCTACTGGAATGGAACTGAAAATAATATTCCTTATTCAGTTAGTATTGCTGGTTTTAGTGGTTATGCAAGCAGATATATGAATACTGGAGAAATTTCTAAAAAAGGTATCGATCTTGCATTGAATGTAAGAGCAATTGCTAATGATAATTACAGATGGGATATCGGTGCAACCTTTGCTTATTTAATGGAGCAAAAGATTGTGAAAATTGATAAGGACGGTACCATTAAATCCTTCGTAGTACAAGGTATGTGGACAAATGCTGACGGTTCATCAAGATATGGTGCTCCGGTTATGGTTCACGAAGTTGGTAAACAGTGGGGTCAACTTGTTGGCGGTGGTATTAAATACGTTAACGGAAAACAACTACTTGATGCTAAAGGTATGAATATTGCCGATCAGAGTAAACATTTTGGAAGTGTTCTACCTAAGTTTACAGGTGGTGTTCAGAACTCAATCAGATTCCTAAAAGACTTTACTGCTACAATTAACATCGACTATCAAGTTGGTGGTCAATTCTTCTCTTTATCTGATATGTGGGGTACCTACTCAGGTTTAACTAAGAGAACAGCAGGTGTAAATGATAAAGGTAATCCTGTTCGTGATGCAGTTGCTGACGGTGGTGGAGTTCATGTTGTTGGTGTTACCGACGTTCAAGACTATACAGCCAACCCAAGTGGAGCTCCAATTTATGTAAATGTTGACAAATATGTTGAGGGTCAAGCTTACTACCATAGTTTTGTTGATAACGGAGTTCAAAATTATTCTGTTTATGATTTATCTTTCGTGAAACTTCGCGAGTTAAGCATTGGTTACAACATTCCAGTTAAGAAGTTAAAACTTGGTATTTCAAGTGCAACCTTCTCACTTGTAGCTCAAAATCCTTGGTTAATTTATGCAAAGAATAGGGATTATGATCCTTCTGAGATTAGCTTTGCTGCTGGTGAAGCTGGTCAGTTCCCTGGTGTTCGTACATGGGGTGCTAACTTAAAGATTTCTTTCTGATAACTAATTAGTTAGTAACTTAAAAAAAATAAAGCAATGAGAAAAATACTTTTTAAAATACTACCTATACTTATAGTTGTAGTAATGTTTTCTAACTGTAGTAAGTTGGAAGATTTTGGAAGCACAAATCAAAACCCTGGTACTACACCTACTCCTGTAACTTCTGCTCTTTTAACTCAGACATTAGCTGGAATAGGTAACTTATCTGTTGTAATGGCTCAGGGGCTTTACTGTCAGTATTATTCTGAAACTCAATATACCGAGGTTTCTTTATATAATACACAAAACGCTTCTTCAACGGCAATATATTCTGGACGTTTAATGGACCTTCAGAATATTATTAATCAGAATACCGATTTAGCTACAAAGGCTACAGCTACTGAATCTGGTTCAAATGCAGATCAGATTGCAATTGCACGTATTCTAAAGGCTTATATTTATTGGTATGTAACTGATACTTGGGGAGATGTTCCTTATTCAGATGCACTTAAAGGTACTCCATTTGTTACCTATGACAGACAAGATTCTATCTATCCACATTTAATTACTGAGTTAACCCTAGCTGTTGCTCAGTTCGATAATGGTTTGCCAATTAAAGGTGATATCGTTTATGGTGGAGATACTGGTAAATGGAAAAAATTTGCTAATTCACTAAGAGCTTTAATGGCTTTAAGACTTACCAAAAAAACAGGTGCTACTTTAACTTATGCTCAAACTGAGTTTGCAGCTGCTATTGCTGACCCTGCTGGTGTAATTGAGAGTAATGCAGATAATTTTGCTTTAACCTATATTGGTAATAACTATAAGCATCCTTGGTATAATGTTTATGATGGACGTAAAGATTATGGTGAGAGCAATACAATGGTATCGGTTATGTCTGGAGACAATCGTCAATCAATGTTTGGTACTTCTAACGTTGGTGTTCCTTATGGTAGACTTCGCGACTATATGACCGTTTGGACTGAAGCAAATCCAAATTGGTCCTATGTACTTAAGGCTTCTTTAAGAGATGGAGCTAGCTCTTTAGTTATGATTGGTGCTGCTAACGTATTCGCTGCTAGAGCAGAAGCTGCTCAGCTTGGTTGGACAGCTGAAGTTGCTCAGACCATGTATCAGAACGGTATTGATGCTTCATTTACTCAGTGGGGTCTTGCTGCTCCAGGTCCGAAAACACTTACAGTTGGACAGGAAATTTTAGACATTCACCTTGAGCAGTATAAGGCTTTTTATCCTAATGGATGGCAAGGTTGGGCTAACTGGAGAAGAACATCTACAAATGCAACCCCTGCAGGTGTACCAGCTTTAACTCCAGCAGTTGATGGCTTAACTTCAGCTATTCACCGTCGTTACATGTATGGAACGAATGAGTTAACCCTTACCAAAGAGGCTTGTGCAGTAGCTATTAGTAGATTACCTGGTGGTCAGAATACCAATTCGGCAAGAGTTTGGTGGGATCAGGAGTAAGTTTTTAAACATAAATAATAAATGATAAACATATGAGAAAAAATAATTTTTTTCAGTTCATAGTTTGCCTGTTTTCAGTTGTATTACTTATGAGTTCTTGTATAAAAGAAAGCAAGGACGAATTAGGTAATGCTGGTAAAACTATTGTGAAATTCCTACCTACTGGAACTAGCGTGACAGCCTTTAAGCCTATCGCTGAATTACAAACAGGGCAGCTTTTTGAGGTTAGAAGAGATCCAAATTCTTCTAGCGACCTAAATTCTGCAACCACTGTTACTATAAAATGGGAGGCTGATTCAACTTTATTGGCTGCATACAATCAAGATATTATCGATGCATGGGTAGCAGCTATTGTTGCGAAGTATCCTGATTCAGTTCCTGATCCTGCAAGTGATTTTGATGGTGTACAATATACCAGACTACCTTCATCTTTTTATACATTAGATCCAGCGCCAAATGCAGATTCACTTATTACGATTAGTTTTGCTGCTGGTGAGATAAGTAAGAGGGTTATGATTACAGTACCTGATCCATCTCAATTCGATTTTGGATTGAAATATATAATACCATTTAAACTGATGACAGTTACTGGTGCTGGAGTTAAAACAGGTGTTAATGATGGTGTAATCTTCTCCAATATATTGGCACTTAATAAATATGATGGATTATATTCCTTAAAAGGGGTTCATAATCGTGTTCCTTACAACTTCCCTTACCGTACTGATATCCAGTTGAGAACAACTGGTGCAAATACAGTTATATTCTACTGGCCTTCTGGTGGTGATTATGGCCATCCTATTGGTACAGCAACAGGTTTAAGTTGGTATGGAAGCGGAATTGCTCCTAATATTGAGTTTGATCCTATTACTAATAAAGTTATTGATGTATGGAATACTGGTAGTGTAACTCCAATTACCTTGTTTACAACGGGTGCTGGATCTCTTCCAAATGAATATTATCCTGCAACTAAAACTCTTTTGGTATCATGGAATTACAACCATAACCTATTGAGAGTATTTAGTGATACATTGGTTTTCAAAAGTGAAAGATAGTTGAAGAAGAAAATAGAAGAAACCGTCGCAAGACGGTTTCTTTTTGAACCGGTTAGGACTCTAACCGGTTTTTCTTTTGTAAATAAAATACAATTATTCTACCAAAGGCGTGAGTTAATTATAGAATTTTAGATGTATTGACCTCTGCTTAGTGACTTTGATGTAAACAGATTTTCAAATCAGAATGATTTTACTACCTTGCGAAACTTTTTTTTGTGTTTTAGTTGTTTTAAAAAGAGTTATAATAAGAGCCCATGAAGCATTTTACAATCAATCATCTAAGGGAGTTAGAGTCAGAATCAATCTATGTTATTAGAGAGGTTGCTGCCCAATTCGAGAACCCAGTTATGCTCTTTAGCGGCGGTAAGGATTCAATTATCATGTTTCATCTTGCTCGCAAGGCATTTTTTCCAGCAAAAGTTCCTTTTCCGTTAATGCATATTGATACAGGTCATAATTTTCCCGAAACTATTGAATTTAGAGATTGGCTTGCCAATGAATCGGGTGCGCAAATGGTGGTGCGCAATGTGCAGGATTCAATTAATAGTGGACGTGCCGTTGAGGAGACTGGATTTACTGCAAGCAGAAATAAGCTGCAAACAGTAACGCTTCTTGATGCTATTGAGGAGATGAAATATGATTGCGCTATGGGCGGAGGACGCAGGGATGAGGAGAAAGCTCGTGCAAAAGAACGCTTTTTTTCGCATCGCGATGAGTTTGGCCAATGGGATCCAAAAAATCAGCGCCCGGAACTATGGAATCTGTTTAATGGGCGCAAGAATATAGGTGAGCACTTCCGTGTTTTCCCAATCAGTAATTGGACTGAAATGGATGTGTGGCAGTATATTTTGCTCGAAAATATAGATATTCCTAACCTCTATTTCTCGCACGAGAGAGAGGTTTTTGAACGCGATGGAATACTATACGCAAAAACTCCTTTTATGCAGATTAAGGAGACTGAAAAAGTGGAAAAAAGGATAATTCGATTTAGAACTATTGGTGATGCAACCTGCACTGGTGCATTGGACTCTATTGCAAATTCATTGGAAGATATAATCCGTGAAGTTGCAGCCACACGGGTAACTGAGCGTGGTGGTAGATCCGATGATAAACGTTCTGAAGCAGCAATGGAGGATCGGAAAATTGAAGGTTATTTTTAAAAAGAAATAAGGAATAAGAAATAAGGAATTATAAGTGATGGATAAAGATATAACAACCTCAGCATACCTTGATATGGAACTCTTGCGGTTTACGACTGCAGGAAGTGTTGATGACGGAAAGAGTACGTTAATTGGAAGGCTACTTTACGATTCGAAAGCAATTTTTCAGGATCAACTCGATGCCATTGAGAAGGCTAGTATAAAAAAAGGAGAGGATTATATTAACCTTGCTCTTTTAACCGATGGACTACGTGCTGAACGCGAGCAAGGAATTACTATTGATGTGGCCTACAGGTATTTTAACACCCCTAAACGCAAATTTATTATTGCCGACACGCCAGGGCATATTCAGTATACACGAAATATGGTAACCGGCGCATCAACCGCCAATGTTGCATTAATTCTTGTTGATGCTAGGCATGGAGTGATTGAACAAACAATTCGCCATGCTTATATCGCCTCGTTACTTAGGATTCCTCATGTTATCGTTTGCGTTAATAAGATGGATTTGGTTGAGTATAGCGAAGAGGTTTTTGCATCAATCCAGAAAAGGTTTATGGATTTCTCAACACATCTCGACATTCAAGATGTACGTTTTATTCCGATAAGCGCTCTAAATGGCGATAATGTAGTTGATCGGTCAGTTAAGATGAACTGGTACGAAGGGCCAACGCTGATGTATTTACTGGAGAATATCTATATTTCAAACGACTATAACCAACTCGATGCCAGATTCCCTGTTCAGTACGTAATCCGTCCACAATCAAATGAATATCATGATTATAGAGGTTATGCTGGAAGAATGGCTAGCGGTAGTTTTAAAGTTGGGGACCGAGTAAGGGTGTTACCATCGGGTTTTACTTCGGTTATAAAAACGATTGATCTTTGGAAGGAATCATTGGAGCAAATTACTGCTCCGCAATCAGCAATTATTACCCTTGAGGACGATTTAGATATTAGCCGTGGTTGCATGATTGTTAACGCTGAAAATGGTATACAGCAGGGTCAGGATATTGATTTAATGATATGCTGGCTTGGTGAAAAGCCTATGATTCCTGGTGGTAAATATGTTGTTAAGCACACTACAAGCGACCTTAAGTGTATGATCAAGGAGGTGAAGTATAAGGTCGATATCAATACTCTTGAAAAAGATTTTGAGAATAGAGCGATTGGGCTAAACGATATTGGATGTATCTCGATTCGAACAACAAAACCGCTGTTCTTTGATTCCTACAGACAGAATAGATTTACTGGCAGTTTGGTAATTATTGATGAGGCAACGAATGTTACTGTTGGAGCGGGAATGATAATTTAACTAGGCAATTGGCAATAGGAGTTAGGTATTAGCAATTAGGAATGACGAATGTTAAAAGTCAAGTTTACCCCTTGCTAATTGAATTATATCTGTATGGTCGAACGCAAGAGGTGGAAGTTTGTTTAGGCTAAACCATTCAGCGTTTTCAGCATCATCACCACCTTCAATCGCTGAGTTTTTAGGTGTTGTGAATCCGTAAAATGCAATACAGATATTTCGATCTCTTGGGTCTCTATGAATTGAATCGAATGCCGAGAGTTGAGTTAATTCAACTCCTGCTAATCCTGTTTCTTCAAATAGTTCACGAGTTGCTGCATCTTTTAGCGTTTCGTTCATTTCTACAAACCCACCAGGCAAAGCATAAAATCCTTGAAATGGTTCGTTTTTTCGTTGGATAAGCAATATTTTATGTTCGTTTGAATTGTCTTTTAGTAAAACTAAAGCATCAACAGTAACTAGCATTCTAGGATATTTGTAGGTATACTCCATGGCTACATATCATCCTCAATATTACCGTTTTCATTCCTTCTTTTCGTCCTCTTTTTTTCTCTTACCGTATAAGCAACCCAAGCAACAACTGCTACACATAAGAAAATTACGAGGATTTGATGCTTAATCATTTAAAATGAATGTTAATTACTTGTTAAATATAATAATCGCATTAATTAAAATCAAAAACTTAATACCAAATAGTTTTAGCTAGGTATTAATCTATATCGATTGATTTTAGGATTAATTTATTTATAATCTGATTAAAGAATTCGCTTTATTACTCTTAGTTTATGGGAGTATTTTTGAGTTTCTGAATTGTAAATTCCTTGGTGATCGAGGCTTTCAACTTTAACATAGCCTGAACTGTGGATTATTCTTCCGTTATCAATAATGATTCCTACATGTGTAATAATTTCTTCGTCATTATCGAAGAATGCTAAATCGCCAGGTTGAACCATGTTGATGAAATTCACCGTTTCGCCGATCATAACCTGCTGACCTGCATCGCGAGGAATGCTTAAACCAATTATTTTATACACTACTTGAGTTAAGCCTGAGCAGTCGATGCCATAGGGTGAACGACCACCCCATAGGTAAGGAGAATTTATAAATTGTTTTGCAGTGCGTACGATCTCATCATTTAGGTTCTCCTTTGTTTCAGCAAATGGATTATCGATGCTTTGATATGAATTGTTACCAGCAATAAAAAGGCCATTTTTATAGCCATATATCGACGAACCCGGACAAAGCCTTATTGGGTATTTACCTCCGTCTCTTTTAGCGGAAAATAGTGTGTTTGGTATTATTGGCGTTATATGGCTATCTGCAACTTCATCCGTAATCGTATCAGTAAGTTTCGAATCGAGCCAACCCTCGTAGGTGTCATTAATGCTGATAATTCTTAGCCAATTTTTATAACCTTCAATAATTGTGAATGTTTCACCAAAAAGGAGTTGGTTAATCATCTCGCTACTTTCTGATGGCTCTCGCCTAACTGCTACTAAGCTTTGGTTGACAATTCCTGTGTTCATTATACGTTTGATATAAAACTAAATTAATGCAAAAATACGAACTGCAAATATCTTATTACAATTTATAAATGGATAAAAATTGCTTTGGTTGAAATTTCAAAGTAAAATCAAAGATACAAGAATTCGATAATGCCTTCGCATGTATTGCACATATGTGCAACTATATATTGCAATTCTGTTGTTTAACAAAGGCATTCAAACAAATTATTGTAAAAGTTGTTACATTTGCTATGCAAGTCTAAATATCATTGATCACAAAATTTCCTGATGAGAAAGATATACCGTTTTTTCCAGTTTTACTATCGTGCATTGTTCAGATTTTTTTATTTTCTGATAGCCATAATCGTAATTATTTCTTTTCTACCTCGACAGGGTAAGTTTAAGTATGAATTTCAAAAGGGAAAACCTTGGATGCATGAGGATTTAATTGCTCCATTCGATTTCCCGATTTATAAAACCGAAGCCGAACTATTTGAGGAGAGGAGTTTTATTCTAAAAGATTTTAAACCATTCTTTAATCTTGATGCAACAGTCTTAAATACTGCTATTACACAATTTCAGTCGGATTATAGCAGGGAGTGGAATTCGTTTCAAGCCAATTATTTGACTGAAGATCATAAAATCTTACAAAGCAATTTAAAGCTAAAGCAAGGACAATCAGCCCTGAAATTGAAGTATGAGACTATTATTCAACGTGAAATAAGGCTTGTCTACGAAAAGGGAGTAATTGACCCATCAGATCTACTAACCATATCATCACAACCATCGCTTAGTATTACTCTGCTTGTAAATAGCAAAGCCGTAGATACTGAGATTGGTGAGGTTTTTACACTGCCCAAAGCGATTGAATATATTCAGCAAAAGATTAACCAAGCCGCAGAAACGGATGGTCCATTATTATCTCAGTTTTGGCAAAAGTTTGGTTTTAGTAAAATCATTAGCCCAAATCTACTATTCGATGAGAGAACAACTGATAAGGTGAAACGTGATATACTTACTAATGTTTCGCTAACCAAAGGGATGGTGCAGGCGGGTGAACGTGTTATTTCTCATGAAGAGGTGATTAAGGGAGATAAGTATCAAGTGATTGAATCGCTTAAGAAAGAATACGAAAGAAGATTGGGGCAGGAGAGCGGTTTTCCTGTCTTAATTGGTCAATTCCTCATCGTTGCGATCCTGTTTTTTATGCTTTACCTATTTCTCCTCAACTTTAGGACTGATATATTATCGGTTGATTCAAAAATTCTTTTCATACT
Organism: Bacteroidales bacterium; assembly: GCA_025361485.1. GTDB lineage: Bacteria > Bacteroidota > Bacteroidia > Bacteroidales > Tenuifilaceae > UBA8529. The sequence continues at coordinate 13,990 of JANYLA010000084.1, read as the reverse complement.
TCTTCTTATTTCATTTATTGTTATTCTATCTTCATTCGTTCTAAGGAGCAACTCCATAAGTATCTACGTAGTGCCTTTTGCTATTGTTCCAATCTTTATTCGTGCTTTTTATGATGCGCGACTTGCCTTGTTCATACATCTTGTTACCATCTTCTTAATCGGTTTTTTTGCGCCAAACGGGTATGAATTTGTACTTATTAACTTTGTTGCAGGCGTTGTTGCAATTGCAAGTCTTACCAACTTATATCGAAGTGGAAATCTTTTTTACACTGTTTTTTTGGTGCTCATTTCCTATTTGGCTGTTTATTTAAGTTTGGTAATAGTTCAAGAAGGCACTCTTATTGCTGTTAATTGGTTCACCCTTGCTTGGTTTGCCGTAAATGCCTTGCTTTTACTTGCTCTCTACCAGCTGGTTTACCTGATTGAGAAAATTTTCGGATTTCTTTCCGATGCTAGCCTTATCGAACTTTCTGATACTAATCAGGATTTACTTCGAAAACTTGCCGAGGTTGCCCCGGGCACGTTCCAGCACTCATTACAAGTTGCTAACCTTGCTGAAGCAGCAGTTTACAAAATAGGCGGAAACCCACTATTGGTTAGAGCCGGCGCTTTGTATCATGATATTGGAAAGATGAATAATCCGTTCTATTTTATTGAAAACCAGCCAACTGATTTTAATCCTCATCAGAATATTGATTATGAGGAGAGTGCTGCAATTATTATAAAGCATGTTACTGAAGGTGTTCAGATTGCACGAAAAAATAAACTTCCCGATCAGTTAATCGATTTCATTCGAATGCACCATGGAACCAATAAGGTAAAATATTTTTATCGTTTGCATAAGGATAAATTCACAGAGACTATTGAAGATGATCTTAGGTTTATTTACCCGGGACCAAACCCAAATAGTAAAGAAACGGTTGTGCTTATGATGGCCGACTCGGTTGAAGCAGCTTCACGCAGCTTTAAGAAGATTACTTTACAAGCAATCGATGAGCTGGTTGATAGAATCATTGATAACCTTCAGGCAGAGGATCAGTTCAACGATGCAAATATTACTTTTAAGGATATTACTACTGTTAAATCGGTTTTTAAAAGGAAACTACAGAATATATATCATTCGAGGGTTGAGTATCCTGAAGATAAATTGTAGGATATTAACAAAAGCAAAGCGTTCCGAACTTATTAAGTTCGGAACGCTTTGCTTTTGTTAACGGTCAACAAACAACTGTCAACTAATGGTACTATCTCATATCAATAATCTCAATTCCTTTGTGCTTCTTAGGGTCAAAAAAGAATTTCTCATCCCTGACAGGAACATTTGATCGGAACATTTTTACTTTAATAATATAGTTATTCCCATCCTTGCCTTGATATTTGATTTGAACTGGTTCAAGGGTTTTCTTATCAAACTTAAGGTTTAGCTTAGAGTAAGGTGTTTTCAAATCGATGGGGTAGAGTTCCAACTCATAAATATTTCTTCCCTTCTCGTTTTTCTCACCAATGAATTTCGATTTGAAGTTCTTTTCATAATCCTTGAATAGTTTAGTAGGGTCGTCAAAAAAACCGCCTTCTAAAATTTTTGGTTCAGAGATAGTAACTTCATTGGCCTCTTTATTGAACTGCCACTTGGTTTTACCATCATAAAATGCTTCCATACCCATTAATCCAAGATTATACCTTTTCCCTTTTACAACTATATCGCCCTCGTGGGTATCAGTTATTTTTTCCTTCAAATTCTCCAGTGTAAATGAGAATTTAGCCGAAAGGGAAGTTAAGTTTTGCATCTTGGTGCTAAAACTGTTTACTACATCTTTTCCTAGAGGAGCACTTTGAGCAAAAATTGCAATGGAAAAGCAAACACTCACTAGAAATAATCCAATTTTCTTCATTATAATTAATGTTATTGTTGATTTTTCAAGTTATTTATAATTTGATCAAGCGATACTTCGTCGGTAATAAGAACCTGTCGAGCTTTACTGCCTTCGAAGGGCCCAACAACACCTGCAGCTTCGAGCTGATCAATAATTCTACCTGCACGATTGTAACCAATCGAAAATTTTCGCTGTATCAGCGATGTTGAGCCTTGTTGGTACTGGACCACTAATTTAGCTGCATCATCGAACAGATCGTCTCGTTTACGAAGATCAACCTCAAAAGTTTCCTCACCCGATTCAGGAGCATATTCGGGAAGCAAGAAAGCTGTAGAATAACCACGCTGATTACTGATAAAGTCTGTTAATCGCTCGAGTTCTGGGATGTCAACAAAAGCGCATTGAACTCGCACCATGTCGCTACCCGTTGAAACAAGCATATCGCCTCGTCCAATGAGCTGGTTGGCTCCTGGATGATCGAGAATTGTTCGTGAATCGATCATTGATGAAACTCGGAATGCGATACGTGCAGGAAAATTTGCTTTAATTATTCCTGTAATGATATTTATTGAAGGACGCTGAGTAGCAATGATTAGATGAATACCTATGGCTCGTGCAAGCTGCGCTAGTCGAGCAAGTGGGGTTTCAACCTCTCTGCCAGCAGTCATAATTAGATCTGCAAACTCATCGATAACAACTACTATATATGGTAAATATTTATGCCCTTTATTTGGGTTTAGCCTGCGAGCAGTAAATTTATCATTGTACTCCTTGATATTTCTTACTTGGGCTAATTTAAGTAGTTCGTAACGCTGATCCATCTCGATACATAATGAATTTAGCGTGTAGATTACCTTTTGCGTATCGGTAATAATAGCCTCCTCTGAATCGGGAAGTTTTGCAAGGAAGTGACGTTCAAGTCTGGTGTATAGAGTTAACTCAACCTTCTTTGGATCCACTAGGACAAATTTCAGCTGTGATGGATGTTTTTTGTAAAGAAGAGAGGTGATAATTGCATTCAAACCAACTGATTTACCTTGTCCTGTTGCTCCTGCAACTAAGAGGTGAGGTAGTTTGGTTAAATCGAGAATAAATGTTTCGTTCGATATGGTTTTCCCCAATACAATGGGTAATTCAAACTTGGTTTCCTGAAATTTAGCCGATTTAAGGATTGAGTACATCGATACTATTTCAGGTTTTAGGTTTGGTACTTCAATACCAATGGTGCCGCGACCTGGAATTGGTGCAATAATTCGAATACCCAATGCTGCAAGGCTTAAGGCTATATCATCTTCGAGGTTTTTAATCTTGCTGATTCGCACACCTGGAGCAGGAACGATTTCATAAAGTGTTACTGTTGGCCCAATGGTTGCCTTAATCTTATCAATCTGAATTTTGTAGTTTGCAAGGGTTTCAACTATCTTATTCTTGTTAGCTATTAACTCTTCATTAGTAACAGGTGACGATTGATTCTTGTACTCCTCAAGGATTTCGATTGGGGGCCTTTGATAGGTCGATAGTTCTAGTGTCGGATCGTAGAGTTCCAGCTTATCTATTGACGCTCCATTCGCCTCAACTTCTTGTATAGATTCAATGGTTAGTTCAACATCTCCTTCCCTGTCAGGTGCTATAACTGCTTGTATCTGGTGGATGGAGTTTGAACTTTCGTCCGCACTCGCATCAAGCTCAATTTCTTCTAAATCGGACTCGACTTCATCAATTTCATCCTCTTCAATAATATCATCGGTCGATTCATCGAGAAGTTTATCTTCAACAACCTGATGAGCAGTAGTAACTATATGTTCAATCGGTTCATCATCAATATTTTCTGTCGATTCATCAATGATTTCCCCTTTATTATTTATGACAGTCGTTTTCTTTATGGTATTTGACTTTGATTCCGATTCAAGCTCGGTTGTTTCAGGTTGCTTCGATTTGAAAAGCAGGATTATTTCTCCAAATATTCGATTGAACCAATGAATTGAATTGGGACTTACATAAATAATAAATGCTATTGTGCAAAGCGAAAGAAGAAAGGCCGTACCGACTTTACCTACAAGTGCTGAAATCCAGGTTGAAATAAATAATCCATGGGCTCCACCTAAACCACTCCCCAGAAATCCGCCGGTTGTTCTAAATATAAAACCAAGTATAAGAGATAGGAGAACAGTTCCAATTAATAGTTTGAAAGTAGTTTTGCGAAATGGGAGGGGTCTCGTTTTTAGTAAACGTAAACCTAGTAATCCGATTAAAAATGGGATGCTAAACGATGATACACCGAACCAACGGTTCATAAATTGAACTGAAAATGATGCACCAATTTTACCTGTCCAATTTTCAACCCGAGTATCTGAGCCCGAAAAGATATTTTGCCATTCAAAGCTTTGATCTACTTGCCATGTGAAAAGGTACGATACAAAAGCTATAGTTAAGTATATTGCAAGAAAAACGGTGAACACACCTGCCGTGAACCGTACACGCTCATCTTTAAAGAATGATTTTTTTTGAATCTCTGGCTCAGCCTTTTTGTTGTTAGATTTTTCTTCTTGTTTGGCCATTATTACACGTTATGCAGGTAATTTTAAGTGGGTTATTAATCCGATTGCAAAGTAATAGAATTATTCTGATTTTGTAATAGGAATAGAGTAAAGAGTTTGCTATTGCATTAAGGAAACGAGATCTTCAATGGTTCTTTTCGAGACTTTTTCATAGCCTGCAGGTACTTTGAATTCATCCATCGAAATATGTTCAGCCTTGATTGATGTTGATGAAATATTCATAAGATACTTATTCAGTTTGATGCTGAACTTCAGCATAACTCCATCAATTAGCTCAAAGGGAGTATTAGCATTTGGATTTGCAATGTTTATTTCTTTGGTGTAAAGTATATCAAAGGAATAATTGGAAGAGTCCTTGTAATGGGCAATCGCTTTCATGCAATTATACCCATTAAATTGAATGACCTCGTTGTTTTTTTCAATCCAAATAGCAGGCATTCCGGCGTAAGCGTTCGGTAAATTTTGTTTAAGCAATGAATCCTGAAAAAATAATTTTTTACTCCAGATATTAACAAGAACAATAAGGCTTTTATCGTCGATGTTTTTTATAAACGTCATGTTTACACTGCCTAAAAGACCTCCTATTTTATTTGAAATATTATTATCGCGAAACTTAACTGTTATTTTGCTTGGGAGCATACTGGTATTAATCTTTGCTTGATCGTTACCTTCAAACTTAATGTCGTATTCGATAGTGCCCTCATCAAAAGTTTTTTTGAATCGCTTACCATTACAACCCAATAGTGTAAATATCAGTAACGAAATGATAAATATGTTAATATGTTGTTTCATTGCTTGGTTCTGTTTTCGAAAAGCTAAAAGTACGGATTTGTTTTTAATCGGATGGAATTTGTAACTGAAAATCGTCACCTATAAACTGAATACTGTCAAACTTATAGATGTTAATTATAATATTTCAATTATTGAAAATATGCTTCTGCATTGCCCATGTTCATTATGCAATTTTCAAAAACATGTTTCTTAACATACTTAAAAAGGCATGTTAAGTAGCAGAAGAAGGTGTATAAAGATATTGGTAAATAAAAAAATTTATAGTTTTGCAACATCTAGTTTTTGATCTAAATAATAATTTGACAATGAATAAATTAGCAGTTGTAGCGTTGGGCGGTAATGCCCTTCTACGAGGAAATCAGGTTGGGACTATCGAGGAACAAGAGCAGAATACAACCGATACTCTCGAAAATTTAGTTTATCTCATCAAAGAGGGATACGATTTGGTAATTAGTCATGGTAATGGCCCTCAGGTTGGAAATATCCTAATGCGAAATGACGCAGGTGAGGAGATGTATGGTATACCTCAAATGCCATTGGATATTTGCGTTGCAGATTCACAGGGCGGAATTGGCTACATGATTGAGCGTATGCTTCGCAATGTTCTTAAGAAGCATGGTATCAACAAGGAGGTCTGCTGCTTGGTTACACCTGTTATTGTTGATAAAAATGACCCTGCTTTCCAAAATCCTACAAAAAGAGTAGGTAAAATATACAATAAAGCTCAGGCAGATGCTCTAACAGCATCAAAGGGATGGGTTTTCAAAGATGAGGTTAAGGATACAGGCACCGGATGGCGCAGGGTTGTACCATCACCAAAGCCTGTAGGTATACTGAACGAAAAAGTGATTAATCAGCTTGTTCGTCAGGGTATTATCGTTATAGCAGCAGGTGGCGGTGGAGTGCCTGTTTATATTGATGAGGTAGGCGATATTCGTCCTTCGGAGGCAGTTATCGATAAGGATTCAGCATCATCATTACTTGCAAATCGCATTGGTGCGGATGAATTCTATATTTTAACTGATGTTTCCTATGTATATATCAACTATAAGAAACCAGGTGAAAAGAAATTAGAATTTCTGAACAAAGTTGATACTGATAAATACTTAAAGGAGGGAATGTTTGGTGAAGGAAATATGGCTCCAAAGATTCGTTCTTGCTTGCAATTTGTTGAAAATGGCGGTAAAATGAGTGTTATTACCGAAGCAACAAAACTAGCAGATATGAGCTATGGAACTAAAATCACTTTAGAGTACGAAGATTAAAAATAACCACTAAATAATATCAATATGGCTTTCAATTTAAGAAATCGTAATTTCCTGAAACTTCTGGATTTCACTCCTAAGGAAATTGAATTTTTGCTTGATTTATCGGCTGAGCTAAAAGCTGCTAAATACGCAGGAACAGAGCAACAAAAGCTAAAAGGTAAGAACATCGTTCTACTTTTCGAGAAGGATTCTACCCGCACCCGTTGTGCTTTTGAGGTTGCTGCTCTTGATCAAGGCGCTCATGTTACCTACTTAGGCCCTGCTGGTTCTCAGATGGGCAAGAAGGAGTCGATGAAGGATACAGCACGTGTGCTTGGCAGAATGTATGATGGAATCGAATATCGCGGTTACTCACAGGATATTGTTGAAACACTTGGAAAGTATGCAGGTGTTCCTGTTTGGAATGGTTTAACCACCGAATTCCATCCAACTCAAATCCTTGCCGATTTCCTAACCATGCGCGAGCATACTGATAAACCTTTGAATAAAGTTGCTTTCTGTTATTTGGGCGATGCTCGTAACAATATGGGTAACTCGTTAATGGTTGGTGCAACCAAAATGGGTATGGACTTTAGAGCAGCTGCTCCAAAAGCATGCTGGCCAACTGAAGAACTTGTTGCAAAGTGCCGCGAGATTGCCAAGGAGACAGGTGCTAAAATCACCCTAACCGAAAGCGTTGAAGAAGGTGTTAAAGGTTGTGACTTCCTATATACCGATGTTTGGGTATCGATGGGTGAGGCTGATTCTGTTTGGGAAGAAAGAGTTAAACTTCTAAAGCCATATCAGGTAAATAAAAAAGCGATGGATTTAACTGGTAATTCAAATTGCAAATTCATGCATTGCTTACCAGCATTCCACAACCGTGAAACCGTTGTTGGTGAAGATATGTTCAAGAAATTCGGGCTTGAAGCGATGGAGGTTACCGAAGAAGTTTTTGAATCGAATGCATCAATAGTTTTTGACGAGGCTGAGAACCGCATGCATACTATAAAAGCGGTGATGGTTGCTACCTTGGGGCAATAATTTTTTTAATAAAGAGTTTAAAAAGGCAGCGAAAAGCTGCCTTTTTTTTTGTGGTTACTAAAAATCGTCGTAATTTTAATTAACTGTAATTTAATCTCTTTTGCTATGACAATTTATGTTGGTAACATTGCTTATACCATGACTATTGAGGATTTGAAACAACTATTTTTAGTTTATGGTAATGTAACTGATGTTAAAATTATTGTTGATAAACAAACGGGGAAGTCTAAAGGTTATGGATTTGTTGAGATGGAACGTGACGAGGAAGCAGAAAATGCTATTCGTGCCCTTAACGACACTCAGGTTAACGGTCGGAATGTAAAGGTGAATAATGCTCACCGAAAAAATACATCTGCGGCTCCTCAAGAATAGTTTTATTCTACCTCCATTCAGGCGTTTCATCTATGTTGAGGTTTTTCTAAAGTTATTTTACTTGCTGCTTTTTAAGAGCGGTTTGTTTTGCTTTGAATTTGTTCTGAAATAATCAACATTCCAATGAGCATTAAGGGCAAATCGATTCATCTATTTGGTAGAGTTCAGCAGGTTGGCTTTAGATATTATGTTTATCGATTTGCAAGTGAACTAGGAGTTAAGGGATTTGTGAAAAACATGCCTGATGGTTCAGTGCTAATCGAGGCAGAATGCGAGAATCAAACTATGAATGTTTTTATTGAGCATTGTAAAAAGGGCTCACTACACTCAGTTGTTAGTAAATGTGAGTCAAGCACTATAGAAGTTAATGATTACAAAGATTTTAAGATTTGTTAATTGTTAAATCTTAATTCCAAGAATACATATATCATCAATTTGCTCAACCTCTTGCTTGTATGAATCAAATATATTGAGAAGAATGCTTTTTTGACTATTCATCGGTTGGCTATGGTTTTCTAACAATAATTCTAGCAATTGTTTTTGGCCAAATTTTCGTTTGTCGGCATTCATTTGGTCAATAAAACCGTCGGTTGTTAAGTAGATATAGGAGCTATTATCTAGGTTTAATTCGTGGTTGGTATAGTATCTATTTGATTCTCGCTGGTAACCACCTACAGATTTCCTGTCGCCTGCAATTTTTTCAAGTTTTCCATCCTTAATAACCAGTAATGGACGGTTTGCACCTGCAAAGGTAACTCGGTGTGTGGCTCGGTTAATCTTAACTAAGCAAACATCCATGCTTGCATGAGATTTGCTTTGAGTTTCATCCTGTTGCAATGCCTTACGAATCTTTTGATTAAGGTATTCTAGGATTAAGGAAGGATCGTGGGTATGCCATTCATTCACAATCTGGTTGAGCAACGTATTCCCAATTAAGGACATGAATGATCCTGGCACTCCATGCCCTGTACAATCAATAACAGCAGCAAAAACAGTATCTTGATCGGCGCTAAACCAGAAGAAGTCTCCCGAAACGATATCCTTTGGTAGAAAGACTACAAAATGGTCTTTGAAAAATTGGCTAAGTTGGGCCTCATGCGGGAGTATAGCTTGCTGTATTGTTTGAGCATATTCAATGCTACTAATGATTCTTTCATTCTTAGCAGCAATAATTTGCTGTGAACTTTCAAGTATTAGGTTTTTCTTTTCAATTTCATCCCGTTGTGCAAGTATCTCTTCTTGTTGCTGCATTAACTCTTCATTCTTTTCAAGAATCTCATTTTGTTGATTGGTCAGAATTATATTCGCTTTTTGCTTACCCCGAAAGGCTGAATAACCAAAAACAATAAGTATGATAAGCAAAGTAAGAATAGCAATAAGGAAGTTTCGAACCATTTTCTGATTTTTAACTTTTTCTAAAAATATTTCGTCTCTTTTCTCCTGAACAACTCTTATTATATCTTGCTTTCGTTCAAATTGATATAGGAGTTCAGCCTGAACCGAACGTTTTGTATTATCTTCGCTAAACAAACTATCGCGAGTAATAATATAACCTTTGTAAAAATTAAGTGCAAGTGCCGTATTATTTATGCTTTCATACGCTTCGCTAAGTTTAAGAAGTGCATTTGAATAAAACTCCTTAGCACCAGTTCCTTTCGAAAGATTTAATGCAGTTTTATAATGGGATATTGCATGTTGGAATTCGTTATTCTTAAAATAATTTTGACCAATGTATAAGTGACATTCTGCCTGTCTGGATCTACTTCCTAACTCATTAAAGGTTTTCAGGGCTTGATCTAGAAACGTTTTTGCAAGCTGTAGATTGTTTTGTTCCGTATAAATTGCCCCAATCTCGTTATAGTTAACACCAATTTCATCCAAATTTTTAAGCTTTTTGGAAATAACTAAAGATTTTAATAAGTAATCAATTGCTTTAGTGTACTCAGCTTTTTTTTGATATGCTTGTCCAATGTTTAAGTAAGAGATACAGATGCTTTCCTCATCATTTAGTTCCTCTCCAAGTTTTAATGAGTTGAAGTAGTATTCTAACGCCTTGTCGTAATCTTTTTGGTATAAATATACAATACCAATGTTATTCATTGTAAATGAGATACCAGACTTAAATTTAATTGATTGATAGATTTTTAGCGATTCATAATAGTACTCTAATGCTGTTGAGTATTTACCTTGAAGTCGATAAACTGCTCCCATTCGATTTTTAATACTCGCAATACCTTTACTATCGTTTATGTTTTTATAATAATCCAATGAGGTGGAAAGCGCTTCAAGTGCATTTACGTATTTATCTGTAGAGCGGTAAACGTCGCCCTTTGTTCTATATAACTTAGCCAATTGATCTATTTGACCAAGTTTTTCACAAATTGGAATAGTTTTATCAATTAACTCGGATGCCTTAGTGAAATCATCGTGCTTATAAAGAGTGTCAATTTGATTCGCTAGATTAACTACTTCAAATGAATCTCTCTTGGAGTTTATAGCAGTATTAATTGCTTCACCTACGGTTTGTGAGTAGCATTTCAAACTCATTAAAAGAATAGCAAGCAAATGTATGTTCCAGAAAAGAGAGCGTTTTTTCATTGAGGCTTGTTTTCGATAACAAAAATAGCATTTTTGATGGTATAAAAAATTTTAACGATAGTAGTTTTTATAAAATAGAAAAACCGGAATAATCCGGTTTCGCTAATGAAAATAAAAACGACTAGTTATCGTTATTTTTTTGCTTTTGCTTTTGCTTTAGGCTTTTCAACTACAACAGCCTTTTCAGCTGCTTTTTCAACTTTAGCATTACTATTCTTAGGTCTTGTATTGCCATATGAACCCATGAATAATTTACCACGACGGGTTTTTTTATCTCCTTTTCCCATGACTCTGATTTTTATGTTGTTAGTTAACTATTCTTTATAATCGGACTGCAAATATAGAAAAATCAACGATGAAAAAATAGCAATTCTAGATTATTTACAAAGTACTGATTTATGATAATTTCCAATATAATAACTTAGAAGTATTGCTTTGGATTATTGATAATCAGTATATTTACATAAACAATCAAATGTGGGTTGTATGCGAATACTTTTCTTTTGCTTACTTTTCCTAGGATCAGTAAACAGCTTAATATGCCAAACGAGCAAGGAGACCTTTCTTGTTTTAAACTCAAAGATGCATACCGCACCAATCTACAAAGTACAATCTGATTCAAAAGGATTGTTCATATTATCTTGTTCCGAAGATAGGACTGCTAAACTTTGGGATTCTAAAACAGGAGAGTTAATTCGTACCTATCGCGTTCCAATCGATGGTGATAATGACGGGAAAATTTATGCAAGCACTATTTCGCCCGATGATAAATATGTATTATTGGGCTGGTTTTCTGTTTCTAAACAGAATCGTTCTTTATATGTATTAGATTTCAATTCTGGTGAAATAGTATATCATCTTAAGGGGATTGAGGATACTGTGCTTGATTTAGAGTTTTCTCCCGATTCAAAATATTTGGCTGTTACTTGGGGTGCGAATTATGAAGTACTAATATTTAGCACTATAGACTGGAAAATTTATAAGAAACTCAGTGGCTTTAAAAAGAGAGTTCCTTGTTTGTCATTCGACCAATCAGGAAGACTTGTAGCAATTAGTTTTGATAAGCAAATTAAACTTTATGATTCAAATTTCGATCTAATTAAGCAGAGAGAGTTACCGTATGAACTGCCAATCTCAGTCGATTTTACAAAGGATGGAAGTAAAATCGCATTGGCTTATTATGAAAATAATCATGTTGAAGTGCTAAATGGCAGTACGCTTGAACTTGAGTATTCTCCAAATACGACGAATAATGATTCAATCGGATGCAAATTTGAAAGGGTTTGTTGGTCGTATGATAATAAATATCTTTATTCTGGAGGGCATTGCTTTATTGATATATCAATGGATAGACCAGTGCTTATTCGTCGTTGGGATAATGCCGGAAAGGGCGAATATGTTGACATTCCAGCAGGTTTTAACCGATTATTAGATATTGAATCATTGCCCGATAATTCAATAGTTTATTCTGGTGTTCAGCCCGAAATGGGATTAATCAATGCTGATACAACCCTTCGATTTTACCTGTTTTCTGATATCCTTTCATTCTACACTGATGATAAAGAGCATTTACGAATTAATAATAATGCTAAAGAGGTGGGATTTATCAATAGTCTTAACGGTTTACCCTATGTTTTCTCTATTAAAGACAAAAGGCTTTTTCAAAAGAAATATGGGCTACAAGCTTATAATGACAATTCAGATAATCTTACCGTAACTGATTGGCTGAACTCGCAAAAGCCGAAGATTAATGATAGTCTGGTTGTGTTTAAGCCGAGTGAATATTGTCGATCAGTTGATATTTCTGATGATTCCAAAAGTGTTGTTTTAGGAACAAGTTGGAATCTATTCTGCTGCGACACCTTGGCGAAATTAAAATGGAAAATTATTCCGCAAGCAGAAATTTGGGCGTTGAATATTGCAAAAAATGGAAAGGTTATTGTTGCAACTTTGGGTAATGGTTTAATAAACTGGTATCGGTTAAGCGATGGAAAACTATTGCTGTCGCTTTTCATCCATCCCGATACTAAGCGATGGGTGTTATGGACGCCAAACGGTTTCTTTACATGTTCAGAAGGTGGCGATGAGCTTATTGGTTGGCACGTTAATGATGGTTTTGAAAAAACACCCTCGTTTTACCCAGCAAAAAACTTTTTTGATCAATACTATCGTCCAGACCTGATAGATGAAATATTTGTTAACTATGAAACGGATGAAGAGATTGTTAAAAGAAAATCTGCAACTTTGATTGGTATATCTAATAGTAATTTACCCCCTTTAGTTGTTTTCAATGTATCAAATAACTTAAAAAAGAATGAAAAAGAACAAGGATATACCTCTCTGTGTCAATCCTTAGATTTAGATTTTTCTTTTACCGATTTGGGTGGTGGTATAGATGAAATTAGAGTATTTCAGAACGGTAAATTAATTGAATCATCACAGAGAGGTTTTAAAACAGTTACGCAATCAGGTCAAGCACTCTTGCGTACAATAAAAATCGAATTGAGTCCTGGTGAAAATTTATTTACAGTAACTGCCTTTAGTAAGGAAAGAGTAGAGTCAAACCCTTTAAATCTGAAAGTATTTTATCGAGGTGAATCAGCAATACCCGATTTATATATTCTATCTATTGGAATTAATAAATATTTAAATTCTAAATATAATCTTAATTATGCCATTGATGATGCTCAATCTTTTTTAGAAACAGTTAAATTAGGTGCAAGCGGAGTTTTTAGAAGTGTAAATGCAATTATGTTGCAGAACGAAAAGGTCACCAAAGAGACGATCAAAAATGCATTTGACGATATCATCTCAAAGATAAAACCAAACGATGTATTTGTTTTCTATTTTGCTGGACACGGGACTATGTCGGAGCCTTCGGAAAATGGGAAGCCAGATTTTTATCTAATTCCTTATGATATTACTCAATTGTATGGTGATAATTATTCACTAATTCAAAAGGGTATATCATCAGCTGAGTTAATGGATTTCTCCATGAAAGTTAAAGCTCAAAAACAACTTTTTATATTAGATGCATGTCAATCGGGAGGAGCAGTGGAACAGTTTGCCAGTAGGGGAGCTGCAGAAGAGAAGGCAATTATTCAATTAGCTAGGAGCACTGGAGTTTGCCTTTTATCTGCTAGCTCTTCGGAACAATTCGCCTCGGAGTTTAAGGAATTAGGGCATGGAGTCTTTACTTATTCAATTTTAGAGGGACTAAAAGGTAGAGCAGATGGTGGGTTGAAGGATAGCAAAATAACGGTAAACGAACTTAAGGCTTTTATTGAAGATTTAGTTCCTGAACTAACACTTAAGTATCGTGGACAATCTCAGTTCCCAACTGGTAGCATGCGTGGCCAAGATTTTCCAATTGTGACTAGAAAATAAAATAATTAAGCTATTTTTTAGTATTTATTATGGAGCAATGGCTTAGAAACAAAAGATAAACGGGACTCTTTGAAGTTCCGTTTATTTTTACTAAACTTGAATAACTATAAACTTTTAA
>JANYLA010000001.1 GCA_025361485.1 Bacteroidales bacterium | reverse complement strand
CGCTAACGGAACCCATCTTGGTTTCGAACATCAGGTTGAACTGACGAACATCGGTCCAGTTGCGTGAACCAGATATTGGGCAAACTATTTCGCAATCCTCAATTATCTTTTTAACCTCAGCAAGGTCGCTTGCATCGAGGGATTTAACCATTCGAGAGTTAATCTCTTTTATTTTCTCGGAGATTTCTAAAACCCTAGGATTGGTCTCGCGGTACATCGCCTCGTTAAACGAATCACCGAATCTCTTTTGCGCTTTTTCAACCTCCTTGTTAACCTTATCCTCCTGCTTCTGAATCCACTCCTCGATAAGCACATCGGCACGGTAACGTTTTTTGCTATCCTTATTATCAATCAACGGATCGCAGAAAGCACCCACATGGCCAGATGCTACCCATGTTTTTGGATGCATAAAGATCGCCGCATCAAGTCCTACTATATTATCGTTAAGGCGGGTCATTGCCTCCCACCAGTAACGTCGGATATTATTTTTTAATTCTACGCCATTCTGTCCATAATCGTATACAGCGCTTAAACCATCATAAATTTCGCTCGATTGGAATACAAAACCGTACTCCTTTGCATGCGCAACCAGTTTTTTAAAAAGTTCCTCTTGGGTCATATTGTTCAGATTCTAGATTTTAGATTCTAGATTTCAGACTTATAACAAATTGCCTGAAATCAATTTTAAAACGAAAAGCAAAAATAAGTGATTTATTGGTTTTAAAACCAATTTCTTATGCCATATACCCTTAGAGAATTAAAAATCTTATTAATTATGAATATTTCTCCGATATTTACTATCATTTATTCTTCACAAAATTGTAACAAAGTTTAAATCATGTATACTAAATAGCTATACAATGAACAACGAAAGCATGCAACGAAAGGAAGATCGCTTCAATCTTTTAGTAAAAGAGAATCAGCAAAGAATTCAAAAGATTTGTAAGTATTACGCTCCTGTTAACGAGGATCAAAAAGATATATACCAAGAGATTTTGGTTAACATTTGGAAAAGTCTTGAAAACTTTCGTGGCGAAGCCCAAGAAAGTACATGGATATACCGAATTGCACTGAATACTGCTATGGGATTCGCTGGGAAGGAGTTCAGACGAATGAGGATTGTTATTGATGGAGGAGAGAAAAATCTTTTAAACCTATTTTCGGAGGACGATTCAGATATTACACTCAAGGAAAAACAGGTAGATCTTTTACAGGATCAGCTAAATCAGCTATCGGTAATTGATAAAGCAATAATGTCGTTGGTACTTGAAGATCTATCGATGAAAGAGATTGCAGAAATTATCGGTATTACAGAGCCAAACGTAAGAGTGAAAATTCATAGAGTAAAAGAAACACTTAAAGAGCAAATGAAAGGAGGTAATTATGAATACTAATAAAAACATAATACCTAACAACCAAATTAATGGTATAGATAAACAAAATGGAAATTTTATCAATATGGACTCATTAATCAACAAAGTAAAAGCAGAAGATCAAAAAAATCTTTATCTAACAAAGACTTTTCAATGGGTTTACATTGCATTAATTGTTTTATACACTGCGTTGTTAATTTTTGATCCTTATATTAAAAGCATAGATAGAATTGTCGGAGCATTCTACATTGCTTCGTTTATTGCATTTATCTTAATTTTTCGAAAAGGGTATAAAGAGTTTAAAAACATCGACTACTCACTACCCGTAATTGAAATGCTTAGAGAAACTGCAAACCGCTATCGTTTAAGGGTAGATAAACTACTAACACTAATTATACCAATCATTTTAATGGATTTTGGTGTAACTCTTAGGTTCTATACTGATTTACTCCCGATGAGTCCTTTGAACAGAATTCTAATCGTTCAGGCAGTTTATATTCCAGTATTCAGCGCCGCTGCTTTATTAGGAGTTTACGTGTGGAGTAAAACACAAAAACCTTTAAGAGATAGAGCCCTAGAATTGATAAAAGAGCTGGAGAGCTAAAATTGAAATAAAAAAGAGGTTTGATTTAAATCAAACCTCTTTTTTTAATGCAGCCTCGATAATGTTATTGTTAAAACGAATATCACTTCTTTAGAAAAAACTATTTTGCAGGCATTTCGGCACGAATCACTTTAAACCTTCCATTGATGTTGTAAGTGATATTTCCCTTTTTTGTTGCTTCAACTAATGTTCCCTCATATGTACCCTGAAGATAGCCACCAACTTCTTCAACCTTACTGAGTTCACGAACCTATCGCAACAAACTAATCTTTTTAGATTTGTTGTATGGAAGCAAAAAAGTTCGTCAGACTGACCCTTTCTGAGCGTGTAATCATTGAAACTTTACTGGGAGAAAAGAGGTCGAAATCCGACA
>JANYLA010000144.1 GCA_025361485.1 Bacteroidales bacterium | reverse complement strand
ACGGTTGGAAAGCATGGTAATGAATCTATAATAAAAGCATACGTAAAATCTCAAGGTCGAGAAAATGAATATAAAAAGATACATAATCAGCAATTGTCATTGTTTTAATACCTCGTCAGCTCTGCTGCGAGGTAGTTTATTCTAACCCGCTTATCTTAAGCGGGTTTTTTTATTATTTTAACCCTTTCGATGTTTTTAACTGTTGTAAAATTCATAGAATCGTATTATTTCTATCTTTGCTCCATATCTTTGAGCAATCATGCTAGGTAAAACAAGCGTAGTAAGTTTAATATTAATATCACTTAGCTTATTATCCTGTAAAAGGGAAAAGGCTAAAAATATTACATCGTCCGATATTTTTAGTAGTTATTGTACTTCTCACAAAGCATCGTTATTCAAAGTTCCCCCAGGAATGGTATCCCTTTTTCTTGACGAATCAAAAAAAGGAAATAAAGAGCTGAAAGATTTGCTAAGTGATGTATCCGAATTATCCTTTCTCATTATCAATAAGAATATAAAAGATAAGAAAGAATGCATAACGTATAATGAAATTAATGAAAGGTTAGATATTATTAATTTTTCAGACGTTGCTCAAATTAACACAGGAAAAGAAATTATAAGGGTTAAGGTTGATAAGGAAAGAAGGCACTTTAGCGAGCTGGTAGTCATTGTCTCCAATCACGATGCGCTCTATTGTATCAGTTTTAAAGGAAAAATACCTTCAAAAAAGGTTATAAACCTAGTTAAGCCTGAAAATGTTGGAGCCGTAACAAACCTCGATCGATTTAAACAATAAGGAAGTTCCCCATAATCAAATAAATTATTGATATTATCACCAACACCTCAGTTTCATTGTTTTTCTATCACTTCTCATTTCAAAAAAAGTATTGTTGTTATAGAATATCTTTTTCCATATATTAGTAACAGAAAATAATAGGCTATGGAGATTCTTTCTGTTTGGAAGTTTTTATCAACCGTTAACATTTCATTAATACTAATCGGGATTTATGGAATTACAGTTTTTTCAACCGCAATAATGGTGGTTCGTGAAAAGCGTGATCCTGTAAAAACAACATCATGGGTATTAATACTTATCCTGTTACCCATTGCAGGTTTAGTATTCTATATAGTCTTTGGACAATATCATCGAAAAGAGAAGATTTTTAATCGCAAAGGTCTTAGAGATTTGGAACAGATTGAAAATTTAAGCCATTCACAAGTTGTTAAATTACATATTCAAAAACTTCACCATAGCCAACAGATTACCGATAATTTAAATATTATCACGTTACTACTTAATAATAGTAAGGCCTTATTGACCGAATTTAATGAGGTTGAAATACTTCAGGATGGAAAAGAAGCGTTCGACTCAATTATTGACGTTTTAAATGCTGCTGAAAGCACAATTCATATCGAATTCTACATAGTTTGTGACGATGTAATTGGTAATAAGATTAAAGATATTCTAATTAAAAAAGCAAAAGAAGGGATAGAAGTTAGGTTCGTTTTTGACGATGTGGGAAGTTGGAGTCTTCCTAAGAAGTTTATTAAGTCAATAAAGGATGCTGGAGTAGCCGTTTATCCGTTTATGGAGGTGAAATTCCCATTATTTACTAGCAAGGTTAATTATCGAAACCACCGAAAAATTATTGTGGTGGATGGCAAGGTAGGTTTTGTTGGTGGAATGAATATAGCCGATAGATATATTGTTGGGAGCAAAGAGCTTGGACCATGGCGCGATACAATGATTATGCTTAAAGGTGAAGCGGTTAACTCATTACAGGTTATTTTTCTTGTCGATTGGTACTTTGTTACGAACCAAGATATTAGCGACAGGGTTAAATTTTTTCCTAAACAAGAAGTTACTTCTCATCATCCCATTCAAATTACTGCATGTGGACCCGATTCCGATTGGGCGAGTATAATGCAAGCCTTTTTCCTTGCAATTACTAAGGCAAAGCATCATATTTACATTGCGTCGCCATATTTTATCCCAAATGAGAGTATTCTGACCGCACTTAAAACGGCTGCTCTAAGTGGTGTTGATGTTAGGATTATGCTACCTGGAAAATCCGATTCTACAGTAGTTTACTGGAGCTCACTTTCATATATATCAGAGCTAATTGAAGCAGGCATTAAAGTTTACCTATACCAAAATGGATTCAACCACTCAAAAATTCTGATGATTGATAGCTCCTTCGCTAGCGTTGGATCCGCCAATATGGATATTCGAAGTTTTGAAGATAACTTTGAGATTGCTGCAATTATTTACGATAAGCAGATAACAACATACTTGGAAAATTCTTTTTTGAACGATCTAGCAAGAAGCGTGCTTGTTACCGAAGAGGAGTGGGAGCTTCGCTCTCGAAAAAATAACCTTAAGGAATCTGTTGCACGATTGTTTAGTCCACTATTTTGATATTGTATAATTATATTGGCAGAATATTTGTTACCAAAGATGAATTACTAATAAAAAACCTACTAAAAATGAAAAAGACTACATTATTAATAACCATTGCGTTATTCTTTGCTGTGAGTGCAGCTAACGCTCAGTTTCTAAAATTCGGACTAAAAGGCGGTATTACATCATCGAATGTTAAGTTCGATAAAACAACCTTTACTTCTGGCGGAAATGATTTTATCGCTAAGCAAGGCGATGCTAAATACGGAATACAATTTGGCTTATTTGCTAGAGTAAAAGCTTTGGGAATTTTTGTGCAACCAGAACTGCTGTTCTCCCATTCGCAGGGCGAAGTAACAATTGTAGATGTAAATGATGCGAACAAAATCTACAACGAAGTTCAAAAATTCAATAAAATTGATATTCCAGTTATGGTGGGTTGGAAAATTGGACCTGCACGTATTGGTCTGGGCCCCGTAGCTTCAATTATGCTTAGCGAAAAGGATGGGTTAAAGGATAAACTAGCTGATTTAGCAGGTACATCGGCTAAAACCACTTTTAATAAAGCAACTTACGGGTACCAAGTAGGTGTAGGGTTAGATATACTCGGAAAAATAGCATTAGATGTTAAATATGAAGGCAACCTGAGCAAACTTGGAAGCAGTATGAAACTTGGCAATACAAATTTTAAGTTTGATCAACGAAATCCACAGTGGATATTTAGCGTAGGAGTTTTCTTTTAGCATTAATGAAAAATAGAGAGAGCCGCGCTGAACTATCAGCGCGGCTCTTTTTTTGAATTGAAAAGATGCTATTAAAGTGAATTTATCGACTGTCTAATTTTTACTAATCGTTCAATAAGCCCTTCTAGTTGCTCCAGTTTAAGCATATTTGCTCCGTCCGATAATGCTTTTGAAGGATCAGGGTGAGTTTCCATAAAAAGTCCATCGGCTCCAACAGCAATTGAGGCTCTAGCGATGGTTTCAATCAGCTCAGGCTGACCACCTGTTACTCCTGAAGCTTGATTTGGCTGTTGTAAAGAATGGGTGACGTCAACAATAACCGGAAAGCCAAAACGCCTCATGGTTGGGATACCCCTAAAATCCACAATTAAATCTTGGTATCCAAAGGTTGAACCTCTTTCGGTAAGAAATACTTTAGAATTACCAGCTTCAACCACTTTTTGAGCCGCATATTGCATAGCATCTGGTGCAAGAAATTGTCCTTTCTTGATATTTACAACCCGGTTGGTTTTTGCTGCTGCAACCAAAAGCTCAGTTTGCCTGCAAAGAAAAGCCGGAATCTGCAATACATCAACGTATTCAGCAGCAAGGTTTGCTTCTTCAATTGTATGGATATCAGTAACCAAAGGTAACTGGTACCGTTTTTTAACTTCGGCAAGAATTTTTAAAGCTTGTAAATCTCCAATACCGGAGAACGAGTCAATTTTTGAGCGATTAGCCTTTTTATAAGATGCTTTAAAAATAAATGGGACTTTATACTTATCGGCTATTTTCTTTATTGTTTCTGCGGTTTGAAAGGTTATTTCCTCATTCTCAACCACGCAAGGGCCGGCCAGTAAAAAGAAGTTTCCCGAATCGAGGTGGTTTAGTAATGGAATTGATTTTAAAATGTTCATAATTTTTTGATTTATGTAATTTACTTATAGTTATATTTTGAACCCCAAAGGGCTGATAGTTTAGCCGCAATTTCCTTTTCTTTGCTATTTTCCTGAGGTTTATAAAGAGTTGTACCAACTAAAGATTCAGGGAGAAAATCTTGAACAACAAAGTTCCCCTCGTAGCTATGAGCATACTTATAATCTATTCCATATCCAATATTTTTCATCAGTTTAGTTGGCGCATTCCTTAGGTGAAGAGGTACCGCTTGGTCTCCAGTTTTCTTAACCAGTTCAATTGCTAAGCCAATGGCTTCGTATGATGAATTGCTTTTAGGTGAAGTAGCCAGGTAGATTGTGGTTTGAGAAAGTATTATCCTCGATTCAGGAAAGCCTATTAGATTTACTGCCTGAAAACAGCTCGTTGCAAGTAGTAAGGCGTTTGGATTTGCCAGTCCAATATCCTCCGAGGCTAAAATGACCAATCTACGTGCAATAAATTTAGGATCTTCACCTCCCTCAATCAGTCGAGCCAACCAGTACACCGCAGCATTAGGGTCGCTGCCACGAATCGATTTAATAAATGCTGATATGATATCGTAATGCTGTTCGCCATTTTTATCGTAAAAGGCAATGTTTTCTTGCAAAACATCAACCACTATTTTATTATTGATTACTATCTCCTGATTATTGCTTTGAGTATTATACAGTAACTCAATAATATTCAGCAATTTTCGAGCATCACCACCCGAAAAACGGAAAAGAGCTTCGGTTTGCTC
Organism: Bacteroidales bacterium; assembly: GCA_025361485.1. GTDB lineage: Bacteria > Bacteroidota > Bacteroidia > Bacteroidales > Tenuifilaceae > UBA8529. Next base: position 27,842 of record JANYLA010000144.1, on the reverse strand, counting down.
CAGCTTAAAAGAGTGCTTCTTTAGAACAGTATCTTTCTCAAATATTTTTATAAGCAGCTCATTTAGCTCCGGTTCTCCTAAAGATTTAAGTATATAAACCTGACAACGGGATAAAAGTGGTGATATTACCTCGAACGATGGATTTTCAGTAGTGGCTCCAATCAGAACCACAATACCCTGCTCTACAGCTCCAAGTAACGAATCCTGTTGCGATTTGCTAAAGCGATGAATCTCATCAATAAAAAGGATAGGAGCAGGTGAATCGAAATATTTTTGCGATTTAGCCTTCTCAATAATATCTCGAACATCCTTAACACCAGAGTTAATAGCACTAAGAATAAAAAATGGCCTTTTAAGCTGATTAGAGATAATCTTTGCTAATGTTGTTTTGCCTACCCCAGGAGGACCCCAAAGTATGAATGATGAGATGCTACCTGTACTTATCATTTCCCTTAGTATGCTTTTATCGCCCACTAAGTGCTTTTGCCCGATATAATCATCGAGTGTTTTTGGGCGCACACGTTCAGCTAAGGGAATACTGCTCATTATCCTTTTTTTGCAAAAATAAGTACTTTTATTAAAGGTAATTGATAAATTTGCGCTAAGATACCAACTAAAACAACTTTTTATGATATTGGTTGTTTAACAAAATGATTAATTTAGTAATTCAATTAAACTAACCCTAAATTCAAATAATATGAAAATTTTAAAACAATTGTCTTTTGCCTTTGCTTTATTGATTATGCTATCATATTCTGCAAGAGCGCAAGGGGATATTACTGAATTATTAAAAGGTAATATTATTGATGCAAACACCCTGAGTAAAGCTTACCTTGAACCATTTGGAAAAGGTTTTGGGGCTAGTTTAAATAGCGGATGGTATAATACTGCAAAGCCTCATAAAGTATTTGGATTTGACCTAACCGTAACCGCGGCAATTGCTATACCACCATCGAGCGCTAAAACTTTTGATGTTTCAAAGCTAAACCTTGTGCATTGGGAATTACAGGATCCTACCAAAAATATGTCTCCTACTGTTTCTGGTAAAGGTGCAGGCTCAGTTTTGCAAGCAATAGGTGCTCCAGGTACTACGATAGATATACCCAAAGGTGCTAATTTGTCATTTGTCCCAGCTCCAATGATTCAGGCAGGCATCGGTTTACCATTTAATACAGAGGTTGATTTTCGTATTCTTCCAAAAATCAAAATTCCTGATGCAGGCGAATTTAGTCTTTGGGGATTTGGTATTAAAAATGAGTTTAAAGAGTTTATTCCCGTGCTAAAAGCACTTCCATTCAATCTATCAGGATTTTTTGGATATACCAAGTTTAAATCAAGCTTTGATGCTGCACAATCAGGCAATGCTAATAGTAATCAGAAACTTAATTTTGATGCAACAGGTTATACAACAAAGCTTTTAATATCAAAATCAATTCCTGTGCTAACCGTTTATGCTGGTGTTGGTTATAGTAAATCTACGACAAATGTTGATTTAAAGGGAGATTTTCTTTTAGATGCTACACCAATTACAGATCCTATTGCTCTCTCTTTTGTTAACAAGGGTATGAATGCTAACATTGGGTTAAGATTGAAATTTGCTGTAATCGCATTTCACTTCGATTATACTTTTGCAGAGTATAAAGTATTCAACGCTGGTCTTGGAATTAACTTCAGATAATCTGAATAAACTAAATGTAATAAAGAAAGCCCAGTAAAAACTGGACTTTCTTTATTTTTGGTTTGCTAAACGTTATTTTTCTTTCTCCTTTTTATCAGCGATAAAATCGGTGATATTATGTGCAATTTTTAACACCTTGATTACTTCATGGTTTTCATTAAAAATAGGAGAGTAGGTTTCAATGAAGGTATAGGTTTTACCCGATAGCTTAACCTTATTCGTTTCTTTTCGTATTGAACCATTCTTGAGGGCAGTCCAGAACTCTTGATAGTCTCGTTTTTGCTTTTCAGTCATTTGAATATTATCACTATGGTGACTACCAATAATATCTTTCATTTTCTGACCAGTCAGTTCAAGGTATGAATCATTAACAAATATAACCCTTCCATTAATATCGTATTCAAGCACAAAACTCGAAGCATTTAGGGCATTTACTAAGCTGTCGGTTTCAAATGACTTTCTTGTAGATTCTTCCTGAGTGGCTTGGAGCTCCTCCATGTTTTGGCGCATCTCCTCTTCCTGCGATGCTAGCTCCTCAGACTTAATACGAGATTCTTCAAGTAATTTGATGGTCTGAATATTGATTTTGACGTTCGAAATCGTTGTAGCAATACTTTCACCAATCTTTTCTATAAACTCAATAACATGTTTTTCAATAGGATTAAAAGATGCAAGTTCAACAACTCCATATACCTCATCATTTCGTTTTAAAGGTACAATTAATAGACTTGATGGGGTTTCGTTACCCAAACCTGATACGATATGAATATATTCCTTGGGAATATCAGTCAAATAAATTGTTTCGCCCTCTTTGGCGCATCTACCAACCAAACCTTCTCCAAGTTCAACTTTTTTCTGTAAAAATTTGCGTCTATCATAAGCATAGCAGGATGCAAGTTCAAAGAATATATCGTTCTTGTCATCATTATTAACTAGGAATAGACCTCCAATATTGACATCACAATACTTTATTATGTTACTTATAATTTGATACGAGAATTCACCCATGTCATCAGTATTCTGACGAAGTATTTCAGCAAATTTTGCAATTCCTTGGGTAGCCCAATTCATTTTCTCATCTTCAATTTTTCGCTTAGTTTCTTGCTCTTGAGCATTTCCTAAACTTTTTCTCATGTTAAGGAGGGCTTCTCCAAGTAAATCGCCATCACTGAGCTTGCTGTATGAAACGTTTAGATTTCCCTTTCCAATTTCATTCGCAAAATTCACAGTTTTAGATAATCCCTCTATCAATGTATTTACCGAGTTACTTATATCTTCTATCTCGTCTCCTGTCTTAACATTCAGTTTATTTGTAGTATCTATTTGACCTTGTGCAAGTTCTCTTAATACTTGGGTGGTTCTTTTTAAAGGGTTTGTGATATTAAATGCCATTATCCAATTTACTACCATTAAAATAAATAATCCTAAGAGAATTACGTATAGTGAAATTTGTGATACTTGCTTAACTTCTTTAGTTAGCGATTGTGTTGGTACTAAAAGAGCTAAAGACCAAGGAGTTTTAGATTTTCCGATAGGTACATCAGCAAAAGTCGCATAGTATTCAATCTTAGTTTTATTATCAGTCATTGTTAATGAAAAACTCTTACCATTGAAAATCTTTGATTGAATGTCGAATTTTTTATTTTCTATTGGATATAATGTATCAAAAGGTAAACCTATGAGATCGTTATTTGTATGACCGATAATTGTACCATTCTGAGAAAGAAGCATTGCAATAGAACCATCAAAGGGTTTAAGGTTATCAACAAGTGCTCGATACCACGAAAGATCAAAATCAAACCCAAAAAGACCTGCAAATTTGTCGCCCTCCAATAGTGGGACACATACGCTTGTTTCAAGAACTGGCTTGCTAACGGCAGTATATGAAAACCAATACGGATCGATTACAGTTTCATTTTTTGATGTTTTAATCTTATAGTAGCTACTAGTTGCATCGTCACCATCATAGTTCCGGATGTCCATTTTGTATTTAAGCTCATTATTTTCGCGATAATAAGTGTAGCGATCTCTACCATACGGTTTTGTCCACGACCTATCAAGAGAATTTTTTTCCCAGCTAATCCACACCGATAAAAAATCAGGGTTCTCAACCGCAATTCCATTTAAGAAAAGTTTCGATACAGATTCCCGGTCTCTTTCTGGAATACTTCTAAAATTGTGAAAGCTATTAGCAAAGGATCTTGCCATTCCCATCTCTGTATTAAGCGATGAACGAATAATATTGGCATTTTCTCTTGCAACTGCATCGGCTAATTTGAATGCATCCTTTAACGACTTATCTTTAAGATTACTAGTCAAATAACCAATTGATGAAATGAATACAATTGATGCAATAATTATAACTGAAAGAAGTAGTTTACTTCTAATTTTCATCTTGATTTTCATTGCATTGAGTTTATTGAATGAGATAAAAAATAGTTATTCTATGAATTGGTGAAAATAAGCTATATTTTGTGTAATAAAAAAATTATAAACATCATTTTATCAAAGGTTTTATTAAGGACCTTATTAGTTCACTTCTGCTTTTTGATATGTTCTGAACCTAGTTGTTTTGATTTATATTGTTTTTCTTACTTTTGTATTCAAATCATCAAATTTTAACTTATGAAACTACTTGAAGGAAAAACAGGACTAATTACTGGTGCAGCTCGTGGAATAGGTAGAGCAATTGCTATTGCTTACGCAAAAGAAGGTGCAAATGTTGCTTTTACCGATATGGCAGATGATGATAACTTTAAAAGTTTGGAAAAAGAGCTTTTAGCATTTGGCGTTAAAGCAAAAGGATATATCTCGGATGCTAGTAATTTTGAATCTTCTCAGAAAATGGTGGATGATATTAATGCCGAATTCGGTAAGATTGATATTCTTGTAAATAATGCCGGCATTACTCGCGATACGCTTCTTATGAGAATGACCGAGGAGCAGTGGGATCTTGTAATCAGGGTTAACTTGAAATCAGTATTTAATCTAACTAAGGCAGTTCAGAAGTATATGTTAAAACAAAAGAATGGCTCAATAATTAACATGAGTTCTGTTGTTGGAGTTTCAGGCAATGCTGGGCAATCCAATTATTCTGCTTCTAAAGCAGGAATTATTGGTTTTACAAAATCGATTGCCCGCGAACTTGGTTCACGAAATATTCGTTGCAATGCTATTGCTCCAGGGTTTATTATTACTGAAATGACTCACAAACTCCCCGATGATATTCGTGATGAGTGGGTAAAAAGGATTCCTTTACAACGTGGTGGTACTCCTGATGATGTAGCTAACGCTTGTATTTTTCTAGGCTCTGAACTTTCATCATACGTTAGTGGTCAAGTACTGAATGTTTGTGGTGCGATGAATACTTAACCCAAATATATCAATCAACCAACAATAAACCATCCGAATGGATGGTTTTTGTTTTATAATACAATATTTTAGAATGAAAACTTTCTATATTATCTGTTTCCTCACTATTTTAGGAATGTCTTCATGCATTCAATATAAAGAAATTGATATCCAATATCTTAATAAACCAGAGATTAGTATTCCTAACAATTTTAGCAACCCAATTATCCTCATTAACCTTTCTGAAAACAAAATTAGCGATAGAAAAGATCGTTTTGATTATGCCGTCGATAGCCTTGCAGCTGAAGAAGCAGCATTAACCTTAAAAGAGATACTTAATAATTCGCCTTGGTTTGAAGGCTTAAAACTGCCCATTCGAAAATATTATCATAACGACAATTCAAAGTATATCAAACCAATACCCTGGGAAGTTATAAAAAATATTGCCAATCGGGATAGTGCTGATTTGGTTGTATCATTGGAGTATATTAAGATAATAGAAAAAACTGACTCATACCGCACCCAGTTAGATGGAGTTGATTACTACTATGGTAGTTTAAACCTACCTATATACTGTTATTGGAGGGTTTACGATATTGCTAAAAAACAAATTCCAAATGGACATTTATATAGAGATACCTTACTTTGGGATGCCAAGGATTTTATTCCTGTAACAATTGGAAACCAACTTCCTGGATATTTTTCAGCATCAGCATATGCCGGAAATGAGTGTGGTGAGAAATATGCTAATAAAATTGCACCGATATGGCAAAATGGCAAAAGAATACTTTTCCATACCGGTTCTCCTGAGATGATCGCAGCTAATTTGTTTGCTATCAAAGGGCAGTGGATTGAGGCTGCAACAGAATGGCAGAAGGTTATTATACTTAATAAACGAAAATTAAGTGCTAAAGCTGCCTTTAATCTAGCTTTGGCAAATGAAATGCTTGGGAAATTTGACATTGCCCTAGAATGGCTTAGAAAAGCCAAAAAAATCTATCCATTGCCCGAAATCGACAATTATATAATAACTATTGAGTCGCGTATTGAGAAAACTCTTAAATAACCTACAAATGGTCACTTTACTTTTTTATAGTATTATTGGTATTATGGTTTTTAACTATTCATTTTCACTAATTCTTGATTGGTTAAACTCTAAAAATAGACTTGATACACTACCATTCTTAATATCTGATGTTTACGATTCTGAAAACTATGCTAAACAGAAAAATTATGAAAAGCAGAAAACTCGATTATCTCTATTTGAATCGTCTTTAAGCACTTTTCTAATTATTTCTTTTTTTGCATTGAAGGGATTCGGTCTTCTACAGATTTACATTTCAGACATTACTCATGATCAGATACTTCAATCTTTAATATTCTTTGGAATTCTCGGAATTATATCACTAATCATCTCATTACCATTCAGCTATTTCGATAAGTTTGTGATTGAGGAGAAGTATGGATTCAATAAATCAACACTGAAACTTTATATTCTGGATATCCTTAAAAATTTACTCCTTTCAGCCGTTTTAGGAGGAATCATATTAGGTGTAATTACATGGTTGTATCTGTTAAATCCAAATGTTTTCTGGATTGCTGCTCTTATTATCATGCTGATTTTCTCCCTTATAATGAATGCTTTATACTCAACAATCATTTTACCACTATTTAACAGTAAAACACCTTTGCCCGATGGTGAATTAAAGAACAAAGTGATTGAGTTTTCGACCTCGTTGGGCTTTTCGATCAACAATATATATGTAATCGATGGTTCAAAGCGTTCAACCAAGGCAAATGCTTTTTTTACTGGTTTTGGTAAGAAGAAAAGAATCTTTCTTTACGATACGTTGACAAGCAACCTTTCAAATGATGAAATAGTTGCTGTTTTGGCTCACGAACTAGGTCATTACAAAAAACATCATATTTGGATAAACCTAACAACAGGGTTAATACAAACAGCCTTGTTTCTTTTCTTTTTCAGTTTGATTTCACAAAGCGTAGTATTTACAAAGGTTATGGGAGGAGTTGGGGATACATCAGTTTTCTATCTAAATGCCTTGTGCTTTGCACTCTTGGTTGATCCGATACAAACTCTTTTTGGTTTGATAATGAATAAATTCAGTCGAAAAATGGAGTATTCAGCCGATGGATATGCTTGTAATCATGGAAAAGGCAGTAGCTTAATGAGTGCTTTAAAAAAAATATCCTCGTTGAACTATTCAAATTTAACCCCACATCCATTATACGTTTTAATAAATTACTCCCATCCAACGCTTTACAGCAGGTTACTAGCCATTAAAATATGCATTGATACCAATGAGAATAGTACAACCAATAAATAAACATTTGGTAACAAGGTTTAATTAGCTAATTTTGCGAACCAATTTGCCTCTTTAGCTCAGCTGGTAGAGCAGCTGTTTCGTAAACAGCAGGTCGGGGGTTCAAGTCCCCTGAGAGGCTCAAAAAAAGTAGTCAGCAAGGGCTATTTTTATTTTATAACTATGATTGCAGAACTTATTACTATTGGTGATGAAATTCTTATCGGACAAATTGTCGATACCAATTCTGCATGGATTGCCGAAAATCTTAATCTTATAGGAGTTTCTGTTAATAGAATTGTATCAATTTCTGATTCAAAAGATATTATTCAAAATACAATAAATGAGGCTTTTATTAACGCTAATGTTGTCATTCTAACCGGTGGTCTAGGTCCAACCAACGACGACATAACCAAGTCAACCTTGAATGAATATTTTAACGGGAATCTTGTTATTCATGAATCTACCTTAGAGCATATTGCAACTTTATTCAAAAGTAGAGGATTAGGGTTAACTGAGCTAAACCGAAAGCAAGCAGAAGTTCCTGATTGCTGCACTGTTCTTCTGAACAAGTTGGGAACTGCTCCAGGCATGTGGTTCGAAAAGGAGGGTAGAATTCTTATTTCTTTACCAGGTGTTCCATTCGAAATGATTGGTTTGATGAAGAATGAGGTACTTCCTAGGTTATCAAAGTTAATAATTAATCAGATTGTTGTCCATCGAACTATTCAAACATTCGGTTTGCCCGAATCGTTTTTAGCAGAAAAACTTTCTGATTGGGAAAATCAACTGCCAAAGCAAGTAAAACTTGCTTATTTGCCAAGCCCTACATCAATTCGTCTAAGATTATCAGCTTACGGTGAAAAGGGTTCGAATTTACAGGGTACTATCGAATCGGAGGTGAATAAGTTATATAAAGTAATACCTACATATATATTTGGTGAGGGAGATATTACGTTACAAGAAGTAACTGGTCAATTACTTAAAATGAGTAATACATCGCTTTCTACAGCAGAGAGTTGCACTGGTGGCACTATTTCACATTTAATTACTCAAATACCGGGTTCTTCGGACTATTTTAAAGGAAGTATTGTTGCATATTCAAATAAAGTGAAGGAAGAATTGCTCGGGATTGACCCTGAAATAATCAGAGTGAATGGAGCTGTAAGCAAACCTGTTGTGGAGGCAATGGCGAAAGCAGTTAAAACAAAGTTAAAAACCGATTATTCAATCGCTGTTTCAGGTATAGCCGGTCCCGATGGTGGAACCCTAGATAAGCCAGTCGGAACCGTTTGGATAGCCATTGCATCAAATAAATCACTATATAGCAAGGAGATAAGGTTTACAAGTGATCGTACACGAAATATTATTCGATCATCGGCAACAGCTTTAAATATGTTACGATTAATGATAATTGATGAAAATATTTGATTTATAGTGAAAATATTTGAGCAAAAATTTGAATATTTAAATATTTATAGCGTATTTTGCGACCTGTTTTGAAAAAACCTGTTTGAAAAACATTATACAAGATGTCAAGAATTTGTCAGATTACCGGGAAGAAAATGATGGTTGGGAACAATGTTTCCCATTCAAAGAGGAGAACCAAGAGAAGGTTTTATCCTAATCTTCTAACAAAAAGATTCTTTTTAGAAGAAGAAAACCGTTGGGTTACTTTAAAAGTTACCGCAGCTGGTGTACGTACCATCAACAAAAAAGGACTGCAAGCAGTTCTTAAGCAATCACAAGAAAAAGGGCTGATTAACATTTATTAAAGAGTTTAGAAATGGCTAAGAAAGGTAACAGGGTGCAGGTTATTATGGAATGTACTGAGCATAAAGAAAGCGGTATGCCAGGAACATCTAGGTATATAACCACTAAGAATAAAAAGAACACCCCAGAACGACTAGAGTTTCGTAAGTACAACAATGTATTGAAGAGGGTAACCGTTCATCGTGAAACAAAATAATTATTAAGACATGGCAAAGAAAGTAGTTGCTTCAATGCAAAAAGGTACCGGAAGAACGCGTACAAAATGCATTAAAATGGTAAGATCACCTAAAACTGGTGCTTACATGTTTAAAGAGGAGATGGTTAACAACGCTGAGATACAAGATTTTTTCAAAGCAAAATAGTTTGCATTGTATTTCTTTGTTTGAGACATATTTGATAAAGCTTTCTTGTAAAGGAAAGCTTTTCTTTTTTTTGTATATTCGCCATTATTAATAGCAGTGTATTTATGGGCGTTTTAGAATTTTTTTCAAAGGAAAATAAAGAGTCATTGAATAAAGGGCTCGAGAAGACCAAAGAGAGCTTATTGAAAAAAATTTCAAGGGCTGTAATTGGTAAATCGCGGGTTGACGATGAGGTACTCGATAAACTTGAGGAAGTTTTAATTTCATCTGATGTCGGTGTTGAAACAACTCTTAGAATTATTGAGCGTATTCAGAAAAGGGCTTTAATAGAGAAAATACTTAACACTACTGAACTTAATCGACTACTTAAGTCTGAAATTGCTGAACTTTTAGCCGAAAACAAATCAGTAGAAACAGAAATTCTTCCCGATAAAAATGATAATAACCCTTACGTAATAATGGTTGTAGGTGTTAATGGAGTGGGTAAAACAACAACCATTGGTAAACTCGCTTATCTATATAAAAGTGCAGGAAAATCTGTTGTAATAGGTGCAGCCGACACTTTTAGAGCAGCAGCGGTGGATCAAATTACGATATGGGCTGAAAGAGTTGGCGTACCAATTGTAAAGCAACAAATGGGAGCAGATCCTGCTTCAGTTGCTTTCGATACGCTGACTTCTGCTAAAGCCAATAATGCAGATGTTGTTATTATCGATACAGCCGGAAGATTGCACAATAAAATCAACCTGATGAACGAGCTTTCAAAAATCAAGAAAGTAATGCAAAAGGTTATACCCGATGCTCCTCATGAGGTTCTTTTAGTTTTAGATGGTTCGGTTGGGCAGAATGCCTTTGAGCAAGCAAAAGAGTTTACAAAATCAACAGAAGTTACTGCTTTAGCACTCACTAAACTCGATGGTACTGCAAAGGGTGGTGTAGTCATTGGAATTTCCGATCAGTTCAAAATACCGGTCAAATACATCGGTGTTGGTGAGAAAGTTACTGATCTTCAGATTTTTAATCGATTTGAATTTGTCGATTCACTATTTAGCTAGTTTATAAATATTTAATTCATTAACCCGGGTTTTAACTCCCGGGTTTTTTACATCTAGTTATGAATAAGAAACGGAAAATTAATATTGTCACACTTGGTTGCTCTAAGAATATTGTAGATTCTGAATTTTTAATGAAGCAACTCGATTTTGATGGATGGGAAGTGCTTCACGATTCTAATGATACATCAGCAAAGGTTGTAGTAATCAATACATGCGGATTTATTGCCAATGCAAAAGAAGAATCTACTGATACTATTTTGAAATTTGTAAATGCTAAGAACCAAGGGGTGATCGATAGGGTTTACGTAATGGGTTGCTTATCACAAAGATATAAGAGTGAGTTGGAACAAGAAATTCCTGAAGTGGATGGGTTTTATGGTGTTACCGATCTTCCAGAGATTTTAAAAGATTTAAAGTCTAAGTACACTCAGGAGAATGCAAATCGACGAATTCTCACAACCCCAAAACATTATGCATACCTCAAGATATCCGAGGGTTGTAATTGGGGATGTGCATACTGTGCTATTCCCTTAATTAGAGGTAAATACATTTCTCGAACCATTGAATCGCTTATTGATGAAGCCACACAACTTGCAAAGGATGGAGTTAAGGAATTGTTGATAATTGCACAGGATTCAACATATTATGGATTAGATATTTACAGCAAAAGAATGCTTTCTGTTCTAATTCAAAAACTAAGTGAAATAAATGGAATTGAATGGATTAGAATCCACTATGCTTACCCGAGTAATTTCCCATTAGATTTAATTAATGTTATTAAGGACAATCCCAAAGTTTGCAAGTATATTGATATCCCTTTTCAGCATATCAGTGATAATATGCTTAAGATAATGCATAGGGGGCTAAGTAAAAAAGAGACAATTGAACTTGTTAATAAACTAAGAACTGATATTCCAAGTATTGCAATTCGAACAACATTTTTGGTTGGTCACCCGGGCGAAACAGAACAGGATTTTAACGAATTACTCGATTTTGTAAAAACATCAAAATTTGATAGGGTTGGCGTTTTCACTTACTCAGAAGAGGAGGGAACCTATGCAGCAAACAATCATCCTGATAATATCTCTGAAGAGATTAAGAATAGTCGTTTAGAGGCTTTAATGGAATTGCAGCAAGAAGTTTCGTCGAAAAATAATGCGGATAAGATAGGTCAAACGTTGAAAGTTATTATCGATAGATTTGAGGATCAGTATATTGTTGGACGTACAGAATTCGATTCCCCTGAAGTTGATCAGGAGGTTCTTGTTAAAAACAATAAAGAAAAGAATATTCAAATAGGTGATTTTATCGATGCGAAAATCACTTCCTGCGAAGATTACGATTTGATTGGGGAAATTCAATAATAAAAAAGCCCCGATACAATCTCGAGGCTTTAAGAACTATAGTAGGGTTTTTAGCACTTTTAAAGCATCATCATAGTTTGGCTCATGTCCAACATTTGGAACAACCTCAATGTAACGAATAACATCATCTTTATCAATAACAACCACACCTCTGGCGAGCAATCTTAAATCCTTGATTAAGAAGCCGTATTTGTTGCCAAAATCCGCATCACGATGATCTGATAAGGTTTTAAGATTATTGATTCCTTCAGCACCACAAAACCTTTTCAAAGCAAATGGAAGATCAATTGAGATAGCCAGAAATGCTACTTTATCTCCATACGATCCTGCTTCGCTGTTGAATTTATGGTTTTGAATTGAGCAAACACTTGTATCAATAGATGGAAATATGGATATAAGTTTAACCTTTCCTATAAAATCAGATAGTTTAACAGGCTTTAAGCCATTATCAATAACGGTGAATTCAGGTGCTTTACCACCAACTTTAATGCTATTTCCCGCAAGGGTCATAGGATTTCCTCCAAATAGTACTGTACGATTTTCCATTATTTATTAATATTTAATTTCTATTTATAACAGCAGAGCTGTTAGTTTTGTTTAATAAACAATAATTATTCTTCATCAGAAGTTAACTCAACGACTTCTTCTCCTTTAGATGTTATTTTGATGGTAATTTCTTCTTTTTTCTTATTGAATCCAACTGAAATAATATCACCTGGTTTCATAGTACAGTTGATAATAGTCTCAGCCATTGGATCCTCAAGGTACTTTTGGATAGCTCTTTTTAAAGGTCGTGCACCATATTGAATATCGAATCCTTTATCAGTAATAAAATCTTTTGCTGCAGGGGTTAATTTTATGGTATAGCCAAGGTTAATTATTCTATCGTAAAGCCCCTTAAGCTCAATATCGATAATCTTATGAATATCGGATTTTGTAAGCGTATTAAACATAACAATATCATCAATTCGATTCAGAAACTCAGGTGCAAAAGCTTTCTTTAAGGCTTTTTGAAGTACATTCTTTGAATAATCGTTTGAAGAAGCCTCTTTAGCAGCTGTGTTAAATCCAACACCCTGCCCAAAATCTTTCAGCTCCCTTGAGCCTATATTTGAGGTCATTATCACAATTGTATTCTTAAAATCTACTCTACGACCTAAACTATCTGTTAGAATACCTTCATCAAGTACTTGAAGTAAAATGTGAAAAACATCGGGATGTGCTTTTTCAACTTCATCTAAAAGTACAACAGAATAGGGTTTTCTGCGAACTTTTTCAGTTAATTGACCTCCTTCTTCGTAACCAACATAACCTGGAGGCGCTCCAACAAGTCGAGATACTGAGAATTTCTCCATATACTCACTCATATCAATGCGAATCAGGTTATCGTATGAATCAAAAAGGTATTTTGATAAAACTTTTGCCAATTGTGTTTTTCCTACACCAGTTGGTCCAAGAAAGATAAATGTTCCAATGGGTTTACTTGGATCCTTTAAGCCTGCTCTATTTCGTTGAATCGCTTTAACAACTTTACCGATTGCCTCATCCTGTCCAATTACGGAACCTTTAAGTTCTTCAGCCATTTTTACTAATCGTGCACCTTCAGCTTGAGCAATTCGTTGAACGGGTACACCTGTCATCATTGCAACAACCTCAGCAACATTTTCGATATCAACGGTTTCGCGATGTTTTGAGAGCTCTTTTTCCCAACGTTTTTGCTCTTGATCAAGGAGTTCAAGAAACTGTTTTTCTTTATCTCTAAAGCTAGCAGCAGACTCAAAATCCTGATTTTTAACAGACTTAATTTTTTCCCGTTTTGCCTCTTCAACCTGCTTCTCAAGCATTATCATTTTTTCGGGAACCTTGATATTGGATATATGAACCCTAGAACCCGATTCATCGAGCGCATCAATAGCCTTATCGGGAAGATGTCTATCACTTATATAGCGCATGGTTAACTTTACACAAGCCTCAATTGCCTCAGGGGTATATGTTACGTTATGATGCTCTTCGTATCTATCCTTAATATTATTCAGAATCTCGACAGTCTCTTCAGCAGTGGTTGGATCAACCATAACCTTTTGGAATCGACGCTCCAGAGCACCATCCTTTTCAATATGTTCACGATATTCGTCAAGGGTTGTGGCTCCAATACATTGAAGCTCTCCGCGTGCTAAGGAGGGTTTAAGCATATTCGCAGCATCCAAAGAACCTGTTGCACCTCCAGCACCAACAATAGTGTGTATTTCGTCAATAAATAGAATTACATCATTGGTTTTAGACAGTTCATTTAGAATAGCTTTCATTCTTTCTTCAAATTGGCCTCGGTATTTTGTACCTGCAACAATTGAAGCAAGGTCTAACGTAACGACCCTTTTATTGAATAATACTCTTGATACTTTTCTTTTAATAATTCTTAATGCCAAACCTTCCGCAATAGCCGATTTACCAACACCAGGCTCACCAATAAGGATAGGATTATTTTTTTTTCTTCTACTAAGGATTTGAGCTATTCGCTCAATCTCTCGCTCACGACCAACAATTGGGTCAAGTCGACCTTCCTCAGCAGCTTTAGTTAAGTCTATTCCGAAATTATCAAGCACAGGAGTATCCGATGCTGGTTTCCCAGGAGTTTGTTGTGGTCCTCCACGAGGTGTTCCGAACTGACTTCGCTCTTCATCTTCATCAGAAAAATCGGCCTTTGACCTTATCTCATCTACTTCAAGTTCAGATCTAATTAATGAATAATCAATTTTATTTTCGGCAAGAAGCTGAGTAACATAGCTATTTTCATCCTTTAAAATTGCTAATAGGAGATGAGCGGTATTTACGTTATCGGTCTTAAGAGATCTTGCTTCGAGAAAAACTAGTTTTAAAGCTCTCTCCGAAGATTTGTAAAGTAATAAATCATCAGTATCTGAAGGGTTTATAAGTTGATTTGTATTAATGAGTTTTTTTTCAATTAATTTCTTTGTCGCGACTAGATCAAGCCCCAAAGAGTTTAATACATCAATCGCAACACTTTCTCCATCACGAAGTATCCCAAGGAAAAGGTGTTCAGGACTGATAGAACTATTTCCTAGCCTGATAGCCTCTTCGCGACTATAGGTCAGTACATCTTTTATTTTTTGCGAAAATTTTGAATCCATAATAACTTTAAACTTAAAATTCGATTACTAAAGTAATACAGATTAACATAAAAACAAGAAGAAAGTTTAAATAACTTTTAAATGAAATAATAAACAAATTTTTATGAATAAAAGCTGATAAATATTAATAAAACATTAAAAATATTTGGCGATTTATTGATGAGAATTAAGTACTTTAGCGGGTTCAAAAATGTAACCTAGTTTTCAATAATTAAGGATATTTTAAATAAATATATGGCTGAAGGAGAAAGAATTATTCGGATTAACATCGAGGAGGAAATGAAATCGGCCTACATTGATTATTCAATGTCGGTAATTGTTTCAAGAGCTTTGCCTGATGTAAGAGATGGATTAAAACCTGTTCACAGAAGAGTGCTATTCGGCATGTCCGAATTAGGCGTTTCATCCGGTAAGTCCTATAAAAAATCAGCACGTATTGTAGGTGAAGTGCTCGGTAAATATCACCCTCATGGCGATACGTCGGTTTATGATGCAATGGTACGAATGGCTCAAGAATGGTCAATGAGATATCCACTTGTTGATGGACAGGGTAACTTTGGTTCTGTTGATGGTGATAGCCCTGCAGCGATGCGTTATACCGAGGCTAGACTTGCTAAAATTGCAGAGGATACTCTTGCAGATTTAGATAAAAATACTGTTGATTTTAGATTAAACTTTGATGATACTCTCGAAGAACCAACTGTTTTACCCACAAAAATACCCCTTCTACTGGTTAATGGTTCATCGGGTATTGCGGTGGGCATGGCAACAAATATGGCACCTCATAATTTAAGTGAGGTGATTGATGCAATTTGCGCCACCATCGATAATCCCGAAATAACTATTGACGAACTATTGTTATATGTTAAAGGTCCTGACTTTCCTACAGGAGCAATTATTTATGGTTCACAGGGGTTTAAAGAGGCTTACCATACGGGTAAGGGGAGAGTAGTCATTCGCTCTAAAACCGAAATCGAACAAACCGATTCAGGCAGAGCAAAGATTATTGTCTCCGAGATACCATACATGGTTAATAAAGCCGAGATGATTCGTAAGATTGCCGATTTAATCAATGAAAAGAAACTTGAAGGGATCAGCTATATCAACGATGAATCGGATAGGCAAGGAACAAGAGTCGTAATGATCTTGAAAAAGGAAGCGGTAGCAAATGTTGTATTAAATAATCTTTATAAACACTCACAGCTTCAATCATCCTTTGCAATTAATAACATTGCTTTAGTCGATGGACGTCCTAAAGTATTGAATTTAAAAGACCTATTAACTCTTTTTATTAAACATCGACATAATGTAATCCTAAGAAGAACACAATATGAACTAGAACAAGCAGAAAAAAGAGCTCATATCCTCGAGGGTTTATTGATCGCAATAGATCATATAGATGAAGTAATTGCGCTTATTCGTGCTGCGGATACACCTGATCATGCTCGTGAAAGCTTGATGAGTCGTTTTGGACTATCTGATATACAGTCGCGTGCAATTATCGATATGCGCTTACGTAGCTTAACAGGACTAGAGCGTGATAAGGTTAAGGAAGAGTATAATGAACTTCTTAAACAGATTGACTACTTTAAACTCATTCTTAGTGATTATGCATTACAGATGAAGATTATCAAGGAAGAAATGGTACATATTAAGGAGAGATATGGAGATGAACGTCGAACCGAAATAGTTCCTAATGCAGAAGAGTTTAACCCTGAAGATTTCTATGCTGACGAGGAAGTTGTCATTACCATTTCAAGATTAGGTTATATTAAAAGAACACCTTTATCAGAATATCGAACCCAAGCACGCGGAGGTGTTGGAGCAAAGGGCAGTAATACAAGGGATGAAGATTTTATTGAGCACCTCTACATTGCAAGCATGCACAATACCATGCTCTTTTTTACTGAAAAAGGTAAATGTTTCTGGCTTAAAGTATACGATATTCCTGAAGGAAGCAAAACTTCTAAAGGAAGAGCGATTCAGAACATGTTGAATATCGAAGGCGATGATAATGTAAAAGCATATCTCAACGTTAAGAAGTTAACCGATCCCGAATATTTAAATAATAATTACATAATCCTTTGCACTAAAAAAGGGACTATTAAAAAAACTTCTCTTGAAGCGTATAGCAGACCAAGACAAAATGGAGTAAATGCAATTACAATAAAAGATGGAGATCAATTGCTTGAAGCGTGCTTAACAAATGGTACATGTCATGTAATTATTGCTGCTAAAAACGGTAAGGCTATTCGTTTCCCAGAGAATCTTGTTCGACCAATCGGTAGAACAGGAAGCGGAGTAAGAGCCATTTCCATTAAATCAACTGACGAGGTGATTGGCATGGTTTGTGTAAATGATAATGAGCAGAAAGAAATACTGGTTGTATCTGAGATGGGATATGGCAAGCGATCTGACCTAGAGGATTATAGAATTACGAATAGGGGAGGTAAAGGTGTAAAAACTTTAAATATAACGCCTAAAACGGGCAATTTAATTGCAATAAAAGCCGTTACTGATAACGATGATTTAATGATTATTAATAAAAGTGGAATAACAATTCGATTATCGGTTTCAAAAATGAGGGTTACTGGACGTGCTACCCAAGGGGTAAGGTTAATCAATCTTAAAAACAACGATGCTATTGCCGCAGTGGCAAAGGTTGAAGCATCAGATGAAAAAATTGAAGATGAAAACGATATTATTTCAGAAAATATCGATTTAGAAGTTGAATAATAAATTATTTACCAATACTTTTGCCAAAAATTAAACAAGAACCTAAATTTATAATACCAATGAAAAAAATAACATTTATTTTATTAATGATCTTCGGGTTTAGCCTTGCAAAGGCGCAAACCTCTGTTACAATTAACTTTGATCAACTTAAGAAAAAAGTTGAAAATAGTAATGCAGATATTCAAAACCCAAAGAAAAACATCAAGGAAGGGGTTTGGATAGATAGAGCCGAATTAATGATGGAAATATTTGACTCTCAGATGTTAAAAGTAATAGTAGGCATGAGTGATCAAAATTTCATCTTAGCAATAGGAAAACCTAAAAATCGAACTCAAGAGGAAGTTGATGGCACTGTTGTTGAGAAATTTATTATGGATAGAGCTATTTTTTACTTTGTAAACAAAGAACTTGAGAAATATGAAGTATTAAATCCTATCGTTGAGAACCCTTTAGAAATTGCTTCTGAAAGCTTGAAAAAAGCTCAAGAAATTGATGTAAATGGAAAGAAAACAAAAAAAAATAATGAGGTTTACACTCGACTAAAAGGGCAATTTATTACAGAAGGATCTAACTGTTATAGTTTTAAAAATTACAAGTGTGCCTACACTAGTTTTAGTAAGGTCATAGCAATTGGACAATTACCACAACTAAACCAAAAAGACACTGCAATTTATTATTATGCAGCTCTTTCAGCTCAACTTGGTGGAATGAATCAGGAAGCAATTGAACTTTACAAAAAGGCAATTGATTTAAAATTTACTGCTGAAGGAAATGCATATACAAATATTGATCAAACCTTTAAAGCCTTAGGGGATAATGAATCTGGTTTAAAATATCTTGAAGAAGGATTTACTAAATATCCAAAAAATCCGAATTTATTGATAGCAATAATCAATTACTATCTTAATAAAAATGAAGATCCTAGCAAAGTATTAACTTATATCAATAACGCAATAAATGATGAACCTACTAATGCTTCATTATATCATGCAAAAGGTGTAATTTATGATAAAATTGGCGATGCTGAGAATGCAATGTTAGCATATCAGAAGGCAGTAGAGACTGATCCAAGTTATTACGATTCTTACTATAATATGGGAGTTCTTGTTTACAATAAAGCTGTTAAATATTTAGAAGAAGCCAACAAAGTACCTGCAAAAGAAGTTGAAAAATATGAGGCTCTGATCGTAAAAGCGAATGTAGAATTTAAAAATGCTATGCCATATTTTGAAAAAGCATGTGAATTAAGACCCGATGATAAATCAGCTACTGATAATTTAAAGAATATCTACTTCCGATTTAGAAATGAGAGCGAAGACATGAAGAAAAAATTTAATGATATAAACACGAAGTTACAGAGCATGTAATAAGTCTTTTAAAACCCTAGATTTTATTCTAGGGTTTATTTAATCAATATTAACTTAACATAATAATAATTATAAGCCATAATTAAAATGATTTTAATACAATCTTTTTTAATGATGTAATCAATGAAATATCATTTTTTAATGTATTATTGCAAAAAATAATTGAAGGGGCAATATGGAAAAGAAAAGGCTGGTTACCAGCTATAACAACTTATCACCAGAGGTGTTGGAGTTAGTCAAGAAGAAGTATCCTACTGGCTTTTTAAACAGTGTTATTAAGGTTTCTAAACCAAATAATGATTTCTTCTATGCAATTACATTGGATACTGATGATACGAGTTATCTTATCAAAGTAAACGTTAAAATTGACAGCAAACCGAAGGATGAAGATGAGGAAAAGGATTTCTTCTCAGAAAGTGATGATATTGGTACAAATGAGGATTCATACCCAGAAGATGAGGTTGCTGATGAACCTGCAGAAGAATATAGCGACGATTAGAATCTAATAAAGGTCGATTTCAAGTTGAGGTCGACCTTTTCTAAACCCAATAACTTTACATTTTACCTCAGTTTGGTTCTCAATCAGTTTCATTTGTTCCAAACCAATTACAACTCCACATTTGTTATTAGCTTCATCTAATACAATGGCGTTAATAACTTCAACACCATTAAGGCTTACATAGCTTTCAATAGTATTTATCTTGAAAAAGTAACTATCTCCTATCTTATACCAAGGATTATCGGGTTCTACAAGCATTAACCCTTTTGTATTGTATCCAAGTATCTTGCACTGGCAATTATTACCAACCTTTAACCCGTAATGACTATAATGCTTTACTTTTAATCTTGAGATTGTCTTACCTATATTGTCCAAAAGAGAATAGTAATCCTCAGAATTCTCCGATACTATAGCAATAACCTTTAATATAACAGTTTCAGAATAATTTATACTGCTTTCAATTTCATGAGCAATTGGTAAAACTAGGCTTAGAAGACCCTTTTTTATTCTATCGACTTTTAATGAAACGTAATTATCATCAGTTATTTCATATTTTTTTGAAAAGTAAACCTCAATCTTATTATCAAAGGTGTCTTTAACCAATAAGTTGAACGTTTTATCGGCATTCTTATGGATGGCAAGTTTCTTAAAACGATATATTGAGCTTTCGTTATATACCGGATGTCTAGGTTCGATAAAAACTTGACCTGTACAGTTTACCTTATCAACCCTACACTCTATGGTTTGTCCTATTCTGAAATTGTATTTAACATAATACTGAGCATTTAATAGCATCTTTCTACCCGATTCATGGTATAATACATAATGAGTTCCCTTCTCGGGTATCACAGAAACCTTTTCAATCCTAAAGAAGTACCATGAACCAATTTCAAATTTCATATTAAAAGGAGACTAAATAATATTAATTAGGCTCCCACCTGCTCCTTTTACCACTCCTACTATCTTTGAGCAGTAAAAACCCTGTTTAATCAATTTATCAATGGCATTTTGAGCATGTTCAGGATCAACCCCCATTAAGAGTCCACCTGAAGTTTGAGCATCAGAAAGGAGCATTTTAAGATTATAATCAATATCATTGAAATTAATGCTGCTTTGAGTGTATTCTAAGTTATTAAATGCTGCACAAGGAATGCATCCATTATCGATTAGTTGGTAAGATTCATTGATAAACGAAAACTCTTTAGAGTATAAATCTAACCCAACATTGCTCGCTTTTGCCATTTTTAAGGCATGACCTAGCAATCCAAAGCCAGTAATATCTGTTGCACCTGTAACATTAAACTCTTGCATAATTTCTGCTCCAGCCCTATTCAACATCTTCATCCAATCAATTGCTTCTCTATATGCCTGATCGCTGACCATATTTAATTTTTTGCCTGCAATTATGGCTCCCATTCCTAATGGTTTGGTCAGAATAAGCTTTTGACCAGGCTTAAGCCCTGCGTTGGTGATTATTTTTTTAGGATGAACTTTACCTATGATCGCCAAACCAAACTTAGGTGGATTATCATCTATTGTATGACCACCAATAACAATTGTATTAGCTTTAAAAGCAATACTTGCAGCACCCTCAAGGATTTTTACATAAGCATCGATGGGAATTATTGATGCTGGAAACATGGCAATATTAAGCGCTAAAAAGGGTTCCCCTCCCATAGCATAAACATCACTTAATGAATTAGCTGCAGCTATTTCACCAAATTCATATGGATCAGAGCAGATTGGTGGGAAGAAATCTGTAGTAAAGATTAATGCTAGTTCATCATTAATTTTATAAACTCCTGCATCGTCCTGAGTATCGATATCAACAAGTATGTTAGGATCTTTTACCCGGATTAGGTTTAAAAGTGTCTTTTCAAGAATTGACGCAGGAATTTTGGAAGAACAACCTCCGTTTTCAACGGTTGTAAGTAAATCGAATGACATTCTATATTGGGTAAATGTTATGAAAAATATTAATATTTTCTAGTTCAATCTTTGTTTCTGCTATTGATTTCCCATCCACTTCTATACACATCCCACATTCTGAACTTATGTTTGAAGGAACAGGCACAATCTGATAATCAAATCCTTTTTCTTTAATAAGCCTCTCCGATTTGATTACATCATGAATACTTATAAATACAATTATAAACCTACTATTTGGACTGTAATCGCTCATGGATATCAATTATGCAACTTAGAAGATGGTTTAAATCGCTATCTGTATGAAAGTTTGATAATGAAAATCTTATGGCTCCTTTAGGAAAAGTATCTAAAGTAATATGTGTCAAAGGTGAGCATTGCAATCCACCTCTCACCTCAATTTTATGAATATCATAAAGTAACTTGGTAAACAAAGAAACTTCAACATTGTTAGGTTGAATGGAGAAAACATCGGATTGATTTTCTAAACTATTTGATATTAACATTTTAATATCTGATAGTTCTTTTATTCTTTGTAAAAGCAAATAATATGCATCAATGGTATATTTTATTTTAGGCTGATTCTTAAGTGCACCTAGCAAACCATATATTCCCATTATGTTCTGAGTGCCCGCTTCAAATCTATCAGGGCAGAATTTAGGTAAAACAAGTTTTTCAGAGTTAGAGCCTGTCCCACCATAAATCATTGGTTCTACCAATTTTGGGTTTCTGATAAAAAAACCGCCAATCCCTGTTGGACCATTCAAACCCTTATGACCTGTAAAGGCAAGCATATCAATACCCCATTCATCGGCAAGAACTGGAACTTTTCCTAATGATTGACTAGCATCAACGATAAAAGGAATCTCTCCAATAATCCTTTTAATATCTTTAAGCGGCTGAATCAACCCGTTTACATTGCTAACATGGTTAACTATAATTAAATCTATATCGTTTAATTTCAGCGATTTAAGCTTATCAAGATTAATAAGCCCATCATCATCATGAGGGAGTGTTTGATAGTTAACCCCTTGACTTACTTTCATGAACTCAAGGGGTCGACCAACAGCATTATGCTCTAAGGGCGAAATAAGAATTTTCTTATACTTATAGCTGAATCCTTGTATTAGAGTATTTAAAGCAGATGTTGAGTTGAATGTAAATATCACGTTGTCAACTAACGAAGTACCTATATATTTAGAGAGCATGAAACGAGTCTCTTCAACCATTTTAGAGGCTTCAAAAACTCTTGGATATGCAGCCCTTCCATAAGTTCCACCTTGATTTAAATAGGTATTAATGAACTCACCTACTTCTTGAGGTTTAGGAAAGCTTGTACTTGCGTTATCGAAGTAAAGGTTCATTTTATTAATTATTTAAGGCTTTACTATATGATAGTTGCCTGCAAGTTTGCCTGCGATATAAAGCATATTAGAAATGGTACCAATCTCAATATTGTCCTTGATTCCATAAAAATCCACGCAAGTACCACATAAAGTGATTTTCACTCCTTGACTTTCAAGTTTCTTCATTGATTGAGAGGTATCTGAACCCTTTATAGCCAAAGTAACGCCACTGTTATAGCAAATAATCTCAAGAGGTAAATTTTCGAGCTGGTCAAGTGTATTGATAAAGCCCTTAATCAAAATCTTACCGAGGTCTTCATTACCATATCCCATTGAATTACTGTCAATTACAACTATGTAATTTCCTTTATTCAAAATAGGTTTTACAATATTAAGCATCTCATTAGATTTTACTGCCAATTCTTTAACCTCAAAAGATAATCGATATGTTGATGCTTCTTGCGTATAATCAAAGGTTAAACCATTATCGTTAAGAAAATGCGAGAGATTATTGAATGATGTCTCATTATCGACTTCTACGACTAGTTTATCACTTACCTTACTCTCTTTTATAGCTTTTTTAGTCTCAATAAGAGGCATAGGACAAATAAGACCTTTACAATTAATAACTCTCATAAGTAATTGATTTTATACTATTTAGTATTCTTAATGATTGCTTTATTAATCTTTTTCACCAACATAGGACCTGAGTAGATAAAACCTGTGTAAACTTGAATTAGTGATGCACCTGCATTAATCTTCTCAATGGCATCTTCAGGTGTTAAGATACCACCAACCCCAATAATTGGCTTGCTGCCTGCTGTTTTGGTATGAATGTATCGGATAACCTCAGTTGAACGTTTGGCAAGTGGTGCTCCGCTTAATCCACCATTGCCTATGGATTTTACTTTTTCGGAGTCAGTGGTTAGATTCTCCCTTGATGTAGTTGTGTTTGTCGCAATAAACCCATCTATACCCGATTCTACGGCCTTAGAGATGGTCTCATCAAGTTGTTCATTGGATAAGTCAGGCGAAACCTTTAGTAGAATAGGTTTATATACTTTTCTTTGTTTGCGTTCTGCTATTAATGTATCGAGGATTAAACCTAGCTGTTCTCCATCCTGAAGATGGCGTAGGTTTGCTACATTTGGACAGCTAATGTTAACTACAAGGTAATCAACGTAATCATATAGTTCTTTAAAGCAGAAAAAGTAATCGTTTACGGCTAATTCATTTGGAGTTAGGGTATTTTTCCCAATATTTCCACCTATTATAATATTCCCTTTTCTCGTCTTGATTTTATCACATGCATACTCAACACCTTTATTATTAAAACCCATTCTATTGATAAGCGCCTTATCGGCCTTTAGACGAAAAGAACGAGGTTTAGGGTTCCCTGCTTGTGGTTTAGGTGTAACAGTTCCTATTTCGATGAAAGAGAATCCAAACGCACCAAAATCTTCAAAGACCTCAGCGTTTTTATCGAAACCTGCAGCAAAACCAACAGGATTCTTAAAGTTAAGGCCAAATACACTCCTCTGAAGCGAGGGATGTTCAATTTGAGTTAGCTTTTTGATTATCCACTTAATTCCTGGTATTCTGAAACCAACTTTGATGCAATTAACAACAAGACTATGGATTTTCTCCGGAGATAGGAGGAACAAGATTGGGCGGACTATTTTTGAGTACATATAGAATTTTTGCAAAATTACTATAAAGTCTAAAAATAGCAAGCACGATTACTTTTTGGGAAAGTATTCTTTGAAGTTTTTATCTGTGTAAAATATAATGATACGCTCAATGCTTGTCTCATTTATCCGATTCTCAGGCTCTTTAGATATTTGAATATTTGCTGTAATATCTTGAATGGCAGTATTTTTAATTTCACTTTTAGGCTCTAATGGTGTTGTTGGTTTTAGGTCAGAATCAAATAAACGCTGTTGTATAGTGGTTTTATACATTTCACCTCTACCCATTAATAGCCATTCAGAGCTAACCCTAGGAAATTTATTAAGTATTTTCTGTATCAGGTCGAAGCTTGGCTTGTTTCTCCCAGATAGAATATGAGATATTGCGCTACGTTGAACGCCAATAATATCAGCAAACTTAGTAGGTGATAGGTTTTCAGAGCCTATTAGACGTTGAATCCTCGCTTCCATGATAATACTTTTTACAAATGTAATAAAATTAGCGTTACATACATAACTAATTCATGTTACATAAGTAACTTTTCTATGTTTACATCTGTATTTTGTAGTTATGTTTAGATTGTCGGTTAACGATTATTCTAAATTAATCCATCGTTAAGATTAAAATACTTCTCAACTTGAATGTAAAATATTAATACCCATTTATATACGATGCATTCCTTCGAATTAATGAATGATATTATAGGTCAGGGTATGATTGATACTGATAATCCCTATCTTTTTGATTGTAAATTAGGTGTTAAAAGCCTTAAGGCTGATTTGATAATCCGTAGGCTTTGAATAAACTCGTACGATAAACATTATGGAGTTTGCACAATGACAATCAAATAAATCTGTCTATTAATGCTCAATACGTGTGTGAACTCTATATTTATTGATTAGAGGCCTCTAATTACACATATTACAAGTGTTAAGAGAGTAAGGCTTTAGAGTTTAATGGTACTATATTCAATACCTTACTAATAGTAAAGCATTAATAGCACGTATCGATTTAACTAAAATTAGGATATGACTTATATATTATACTGGGAATTAGATGAATAAATATAAGATATGACGCTACAGCATGTTATTATTATATAAATAGTCTTTAAATATTGAATTAATAATTTATATAAAATTTATATAGTATTGATATACAGTATATTAAAATATTAAATTACAAATAAGAGACATGTCAACTAGTTTAAATATCTCATGGTTATGCATGTAAACATTGTTATTCAAATTCAGTAATTTTAATATGGTTACATATGTAACTTATGTTGATTTATGTTAAATATCAAATGATTGTAAGCTAAAAATTAACTTAACATAATTAATTCTCTTAGAAACCAGGGGAATTATTTGAAAAAGCAGTAAACCTATAAGCCGAGTTCTGTTTGGCAAACAAAGTTTACCAACTCTACCATTTATCTGGGATTACAGTCACCTGTAACCTCTAGCGACCTACCCCTTACGACTTCCGATTGCTCAGAAACAGCGCGGGCAGCTCTGCTCCTTCAGCCGAAGCTGATTGAATCGTAATATACATGGTCTTACAACCCATAAGGCGTACGGCATTCTATATTGCTACAGAACCCGGTGGGCTCTTACCCCACCTTTTCACCCTTATCCCGATAAATCGGGACGGTTATTTTCTGTTACGCTACTATACCCTCACGAATATCTTCCTGTTAGGAAGTATGGTGCCCTGCGTTGCCCGGACTTTCCTCCCCTGTATTTCAAGGAGCGGTAGAGCGGTCTACTGTTTTTCAAATAACTTAAAGAAAGGACTATCGAATGTAAATAAGCGTTGCACCATATCCGTATTCCTTAAATGATGCATCTTGATATTTTAATTTTGTATACTTGGTATCAAGTATCTTTTTGATTTCAAATTTTAGTTTTCCATTGCCTAAACCATGAATAAATATCATCTTCTTTGTGCCATTGCTACGAATACCTCCCTCTAAAGCGGTTTCAAAACGGGCAATTTGCAATTGAATAATTTCTCCATTGCTTAAATTCTGATGATTATCAACAAGCTCTTCGATATGTAAATCAATCTCTTCAGTATCAAGTTTAACCTCCTTTTGAACCTTAGGCTTTGGAGCAGAATCCTTTAGCTTAATTGAATTGCTAATAGCCTCATTGGTAATCTGTTTAAGCAACTCCTCTTGCTTTGAGTCAGCAATTGATATTATATAAGCATTCTGTTCAAAGAAATCGTTCTCTATAAACGAGTTATCCTTGCAAAGTTTTATAGGATTAATTGTGATATCAGAATACTCAGGTTGTTGAATTACATACTTCGAATTTTTGAAGAAAATCGATTGAATATTGATTACAAACTGATTATTCAACTCGTTGTTCCCATAAGTCTTTACAAGTTCCTTTGAATCAGGTAGTAGTATTCCACTTTTAATGGGTGTTACGCTACCCAAATTCCATACTGATAATGAATAAAAAACCCTATAATCGCTATCATTAATAAAATATAATGACTTATTTCCTGTACCAAGTTTAGTTGAGTCTTCTGGAACAAATGCCAGATATAAAGCAACAGTATTTCCTTGAGGGTCAGTCTCCTCTTTATGTGAAACTACTACTGGTTCAGAATGCTTCTTGATATCAGCATTGGCTGCGCTTACAGGTT
Source organism: Bacteroidales bacterium (assembly GCA_025361485.1). Classification (GTDB taxonomy): domain Bacteria; phylum Bacteroidota; class Bacteroidia; order Bacteroidales; family Tenuifilaceae; genus UBA8529. Next base: position 568 of record JANYLA010000144.1, on the reverse strand, counting down.
TTTTGCTTATGGTTTTTGTTCCGCTCGTCTCCTTATCGGGTATTATTGCTTTGAGTTTCTCGTCGCCCTGTCCAATTAATACTAGTTCTGAATCAAGCGCAGGAATCTCAAAACCATCGTCGGTTTGAACGGCAACTGTTGTCTTATTTATAATTTTTGTTACAGTACCTCCACCAACGTCATTTAGGAATCGTACCTTATCTCCTATCCCACACTTCATAACATCAATATATTGATAATCAATTAAATAATCGAATAGAATATTAATGCAAAAATAGTTAATTTTGTTGGGTTTTATTGATTTAATAATATTCAAGTGGCAAATAAGCATTTCGAGAACATCCATATATCAGATTTTGACTATCCTTTACCCGATGAAAGAATCGCTAAACATCCTTTGGATGAAAGGGATAGGTCAAAACTTTTGCTTTATAATGAATCCACAATTAAAGAGGATACTTTTAAAAATATTTCGGATTATCTTCCTGAAAACAGCCTGATTCTATTTAACAATACCAAGGTAGTTCAAGCAAGATTGCTATTTAGAAGAGCTACAGGTGCTCAGATT
>JANYLA010000045.1 GCA_025361485.1 Bacteroidales bacterium | reverse complement strand
AACCTCCTGGATTGTAGTTCCCGATCCGTTCGCGATTCGCTTGCGACGCGAACCATCAATAATGCTGGCATCAGCCCGCTCCTTTTTGGTCATTGAATGAATAATTGCCTCAATATGTTTAAATGCATCATCCTCAATATCAATATCTTTCATAGCCTTTCCCATCCCCGGAATCATACTTGCAAGATCCTTCAGATTACCCATTTTCTTGATTTGCTGAATCTGCTTCAGAAAATCGTCAAAGTTAAATTGATCTTTTGCCAGCCGTTTTTGAAGTTTGCGCGCTTCTTCTTCATCAAATTGTTCGTGAGCCCTTTCGACGAGTGAAATAATATCGCCCATTCCAAGAATACGGTCAGCCATACGTTCGGGATGGAATACATCCAACGCCTCCATCTTCTCGCCAGTACTGACAAACTTAATAGGCTTGTCAACTACTGAACGAATAGATAACGCTGCACCACCGCGGGTATCACCATCAAGTTTGGTAAGTACAACACCGTTAAAGTTAAGCCTATCGTTGAACTCTTTTGCTGTATTAACAGCATCTTGACCTGTCATTGAGTCAACAACGAAAAGTATTTCTTGAGGTTCAACCGCTTTTTTGATAGCAGCTACTTCCTTCATCATCTCCTCATCAACAGCTAAACGACCTGCAGTATCGATGATTAGTACATCATAACCGGATGATTTTGCTTTTTTAACCGCATCTTTTGCAATAGAAACGGGATCGGTGCTACCTTCAACTGTAAATACTGGAACACCAATTTGAGTTCCTAATACCTTTAATTGCTCAATAGCAGCAGGACGGTATACGTCGCCTGCAACAAGTAAAGGGGCTTTGCCTTTTTTAGTTTTCAGATAGGTTGCTAGTTTACCCGAGAAAGTTGTTTTACCCGAACCCTGTAAGCCAGCAATAAGAATAACTGTTGGACTACCACCTAGGTTGATATCGGTTGCTTTACCACCCATGAGTTCAGCAAGCTCATCGTGGACTATCTTAATCATCATCTGCCCCGGCTTAACCGAGTTAAGCACATTCTGACCTAATGCCTTACGCTTCACCTCATCGGTAAAAGTTTTGGCTATCTTATAGTTTACGTCGGCATCGAGCAGCGCTTTACGAACCTCTTTTAGGGTTTCGGCAACGTTAATCTCTGATATCTTTCCTTCGCCCTTTAATAGTTTAAAGGATCTCTCTAGTTTTTCGGATAAATTCTCAAACATATCTTGAATAAATAGTTGACAGTTAACAGTTATTAGTTGATAGTGAAAAGAAAAGCATCATGTCCTTTTTTCGGCTGCAAACTTAGCTAAAATGGATGCTATTTCAAAAGGTAGTTAATATCAAAATGAAATTGAAAGTCCTACATCACCTTTAACATTAAAACATGGACGTTTTCCACTCAGGAACGGATCATCAGAAACAAATTTAAAATTCTTTGTTATGAGATAACCTACCCCAAACCCTAAATAAATATTCACAGGCCCAATGGCATAGGATGGTTTGGCATAAATATCGAATGATAGTGATATTTTTCTATCGGCAATAAACTCATCGGAATAGTATTGATTATTACTTGACGTAGCCTTTAAATAATCGCTATTTCTATTAATATAACCTAAAGTCGGACCTACACAAAACTCTACCCGATGCGGGAGTATTTGACCAATAATCTGGAAAATTAACTCCGAGAAAGAACTTGCAGAAATAACTCCGTGATTCCGCTCACTCTTGGATTTATAGGAATAGAAAAGCGGAATCTCAAAAACTTCGTCACAACCTTCAACGCTATTTGAATATGATATTCCCGTTAGTAAACCATGCTTCAAATCGGGATGATAACCAAATGATACACTTGTTTTTGGAATAAAGAGAGATGGGCTATGCTGCTCAATAACCAATGCTCCAAACCCTACGGATGAGCCTATTTCATAATTCCTAATCTGTGAAAAAATTATTCTAGGGATTACTAAAAGAAAAAAGAAAAGAGTAATCGATTTTATAATTTTCATTCACTAAAAGAAGTTATCAAAAAAGGTGTTTCAACTATCATATACCTATTTGCATTTTGGTTGAACTTTAAATTTTTGCCTTTCAAAAAAATTACATCTTCTCCGGTACATCAATCCCCAGCAACCACATACTTTTTCGAATGGTATCTCCAACAATTTTTGTGAGCGATAATCTTAACGCTTGAATATCTTTATTCTCCTCTTTAATTATTGTATGATCGTGGTAAAATTGATTATACTCCTTTGTTAATTCGTAGATATAATTGGCAATAAATGATGGGCTAAAATCTTTCCCAGCCTGCTCAACGATAACAGGAAATTCGCTAATAAGCTTAACCAATTCAACCTCTTTTAGGGTTGAAAAGCCTTGGCTTGAAATCGAATTAGATACTTGTAATCCCAAATCATCTGCTTTACGAAGCACAGAGCAAATCCGAGCATGAGTATACTGTATAAATGGACCTGTATTCCCATTAAAATCAATTGATTCACGTGGGTTAAAGGTCATATTCTTTTTAGGGTCGACCTTTAAAATGAAATACTTTAATGCTCCAAGCCCAACCATATTACAGATTGATGCTACCTCAGATTCACTCAGACCATCAAGTTTACCAAGTTCAGAAGATATTTCTTGAGCGGTAGAAACCATCTCTTCAACCAATTCGTCTGCATCAACTACAGTTCCCTCGCGCGATTTCATTTTGCCCTCAGGCAATTGTACCATTCCGTACGATAGGTGGAAAAGGCTGTCGCTCCATGTATATCCAAGTTTCTTTAATACTAACTTAAGAACTTGAAAATGATATTCCTGCTCGTTTCCAACTACGTAGATATGCTCATCGAGATGATGCTCATCAAAACGTTGAGTAGCCGTGCCAATATCCTGAGTGATGTAAACCGATGTTCCATCGGCACGCATCAACAGTTTTTCATCTAAACCATCAGCAATTAAATCTACCCAAATCGAACCATCATCTCTGCGAATAAAAACACCTTTTTCTAAACCCTCGGCAACAATCGCTTTTCCAAGCAAATATGTTTGTGATTCGTAGTATGTTTTATCAAAGCTGATTCCAAGTGCATTGTAGGTTTTTTCAAATCCATCATAAACCCAACCGTTCATCTTCTCCCACAATGCATAGACTTCAGGGTCTTTCGCTTCCCATTTACGAAGCATTTCTTGAGTTTCAAGCATCAAAGGGGCTTTGGCTTTTGCCTCATCCTCATTTAATCCTTTTGACTTTAACTCTTCAATCTGTACTTTATATTCCTTATCAAATCGAACATAATAATCGCCTACTAAATGATCGCCTTTTTTCCCTGATGATTCAGGCGTTTCACCATTACCAAACCTCTGCCAAGCAAGCATCGATTTGCAGATATGGATTCCCCTATCGTTTACAAGATTTACTCGAATTACCTTATTGCCATTCTTCTCAAGTATTCGGGAAATTGAAAAACCAAGAAGGTTATTCCTGATATGACCTAAATGTAAGGGTTTATTGGTATTTGGCGATGAGAACTCAACCATAACAGTTCTGTTGGATGAACCAGTTAGTCTAAAGCCAAAATCCTTGGTTGTTGAAATGCTATTCAACATCTCAGCCCAATAATCATTGGATAAAGAAAGGTTAAGGAATCCTTTAACAACGTTGAATTTTGTAATCTGCTTATTGTTATCGATAAGATATTGCCCTATCTCATGTGATGTTGCTTCGGGGTTCTTTTTTGATACCTTTAGCAATGGAAAGGCGACCAACGTGTAGTCGCCGTCGAATTCCTTGCGTGTTTTTTGTATCTGAATTTGAGATTCTTCGGGTGTTACACCGTATAACCTCTCAACTGCCTTTTTGGTTTCAATCTGTAAAAATAGTTCTGTAGACATCCTTACTTTAGATATATATTTAATGTATAATGCTTTACTATAAAAGGATATTTGGAATACTGGAATGGTGGAAGAGTTAATACTCAATTGTTTTCCATTTTTCCATCATTCCATTATTCCACAAATAGTACAAGAAAGCGATAAAACATCCAATAATTAACACCTTGCATTGAAACAAAACAATTAAACTCACGCCTCATTCCGTCCGTGGCATGCTTTGTACTTTTTACCACTTCCACATGGGCACTGATCGTTACGACCAACCTTTTTCTCAACCCGAATGGGTTCATGTCTTCGTTCTTGGGTATTTGCACCTGCCTCTAGCGCATCGGTTCGGCTAGTTTCATATTTACTCATATCCATCTTCCTATGTTGCTTAGCCTCTTGAATTTGACTTGGATCACGTGATGGAATATAGGCTTTAACAAGTATCGATGCAACATCACGGTTCATCTTATCGAGCATTATTTTGAATAGCTGGTAAGCTTCAAACTTGTAGATTAACAAAGGATCTTTCTGCTCATACGATGCATTCTGTACGCTCTGTTTTAGCTCATCCATCTCTCGTAGATGCTCTTTCCAATAATCATCAACCACCATTAAGCTAATTGATTTGCTTAATGAACGGATTAACTCCTTGCCTCCTGATTCGTATGATTTTTTAAGATTTGTAACAACTTGAAAAACCTTTTGACCATCGGAGATTGGAACAACTATATTCTCGTATAAAGCAGACTGTTTCTCGTAAACATCTTTAATAACAGGATAAGCCTGATTTGCAATTATCGCCGTTTTTCGTTGGTATGAATCAATTGCTGATTGGTAGATTTTCTCAGTTAGATCGACAGCATTAATTTGAAAATATTCTTTTTCGTCGATTGGCGATTCAATTGACAAATTGCGAATGAGTTCAAGGTTGAAATCTTCAAATGGCAAATTACCATGGCAATCGTTAACCACCGCTTGACAAACATCATAAAGCATATTTGCAACATCCACATCAACCCGTTCACCAAACAATGCATGACGGCGGCGCGTATATATAACCTCACGTTGTGAGTTCATTACATCATCATATTCAAGCAAACGCTTACGAGTACCAAAGTTGTTCTCCTCCACCTTTTTCTGCGCACGTTCAATCGACTTTGAAATCATTGAATGCTGAATAACTTCACCTTCTTTCAGGCCAAGTCTATCCATGATTTTTGCAATACGATCAGAACCGAAAAGCCTCATCAGCTCATCCTCAAGCGATACAAAAAATTGTGATGAACCCGGATCTCCCTGACGACCAGCACGTCCACGAAGCTGACGGTCAACACGGCGTGATTCGTGACGCTCTGTACCAATGATTGCTAAACCACCTGCAGCTTTAACTTCGGGCGTAAGCTTAATATCAGTTCCACGACCAGCCATGTTGGTAGCAATGGTAACGGTTTTGGCCCGACCTGCTTCGGCAACTATATCAGCCTCGCGTTGGTGTAACTTCGCATTAAGAACGTTATGTTTAATCCCTTTAATCTTGAGCATTCGGCTCAATAACTCAGAAATCTCAACCGATGTTGTACCTACTAGTACAGGACGATTATTATTGGTAAGAGTTACAATTTCATCGATAACAGCGTTGTACTTTTCGCGTTTGGTTTTGTAAACCAAATCCTCCATATCCTTACGAACGACTCTTCTATTTGTAGGAACCACCACCACATCTAACTTATAGATAGTCCAAAACTCACCAGCTTCGGTCTCGGCAGTACCTGTCATACCAGCAAGTTTGTGGTACATCCTAAAGAAGTTCTGTAAGGTAATAGTTGCAAATGTTTGAGAAGCATCCTCAACCTTAACCTTCTCCTTCGCCTCAATAGCTTGATGTAAACCATCGGAATATCGACGTCCTTCAAGAACACGACCTGTTTGCTCATCAACAATTTTAACCTTATTGTCCATCACAACGTATTCAATATCCTTCTCGAACATTGAATATGCCTTGAGCAGCTGATGAACAGTATGTACCCTCTCCGATTTTATTGAATAATCACGAAGTATAGTCTCTTTTGCAGCTAGTCGCTCCGATTGACTCAAACTACTCTTTTCAAGATCAGCAACTTCGCTTCCATAATCGGGTAGAACAAAGAATTTAGAATCTTCAGAAGTAGTTGTGATTAAATCGATACCTTTATCGGAGAGCTCTACAGCATTTTGTTTTTCATCGATAATAAAGAACAAGTCATCTGTTACAACATGCATGTTTTTATTATTATCCTGCATGTAATAGTTTTCCGTTTTAAGCATGAGGGCTTTCATCCCTTGTTCGCTCAAAAATTTAATTAAGGGCTTGTACTTTGGCATCCCTTTATGAGCACGAAGAAGAAGTAAACCACCCTCTTCGGTTTTATCTTCACTTATTAACTTTTTAGCATCTGCAAGTAGTTGAGTAACCAGATTTCTTTGTGCACTTACAAGCTTTTCAACTTTAGGCTTAAACTCATCGAACATCTGAATATCGCCTTTCGGTACAGGTCCAGATATAATAAGAGGTGTACGAGCATCGTCAATTAAAACGGAGTCAACCTCATCCACAATGGCATAGTGATGCTTGCGCTGCACTAGGTCTTCGGGCGAAATTGACATATTGTCACGTAGATAATCGAAACCATATTCGTTATTAGTTCCAAAAGTTATATCGGCTAAATATGCCTTACGGCGAGCTTCAGAATTTGGCTGATGCCTATCAATACAATCAACCGATAAACCATTGAATTCATAGATTGGTCCCATCCACTCTGAGTCACGACGTGCCAAATAATCGTTTACAGTTACAATATGAACACCTTTACCAGCTAAGGCATTTAGGAATACAGGTAGTGTCGCAACAAGCGTTTTACCCTCACCTGTTCCCATCTCAGATATTTTTCCTTGATGTAGCACAACGCCCCCAAGCAGCTGAACATCGTAATGAACCATGTCCCATACAATTTCATTTCCACCTGCTAACCAGCGATTTTTATAAATTGCCTTATCGCCCTCAATGGTTACAAAATCTTTTGTTGCTGCTAAATCCCTATCAAAGCTGTTTGCCGTTACAACAATCGTTTCATTCTCCTTGAATCTGCGTGCGGTTTCTTTTACAATTGAGAATGCTTCGGGTAATATCTCGTTAAGAATCTCTTCAATCTTAACATCAATCTGTTTAACTATTTTATCTACTTCTGAATAAACTCGTTCCTTCTCATCAAAGTCAACGCCTTCTAGTTCTATCTGAGCTTTCATTTCAGCAATTTTACTCTCTTCTGCAGAAATATAATCGCGAATTTTACTCTTTAATCGTAACGTTTCGCTACGTAACTCATCGTGAGTTAAGTCGACAAAACGAGGATAAACTTCTTTAATCTGATTTACTATCGGCATCAGCTCTTTCAAGTCCCGTTCGGTCTTGGTTCCAAAGAACTTTGCAATTATACCATCTATAATTCCCATTACTTTGATATTATTTTATACTTTTTTTTGAACGAGCAAATTTAACCGTTTTTTTGGATTTGCTAGAAGGTTATTCAATCTCAAATACCATGCAAAATCAAAAAGGACGCATTTTATTGCGCCCAAGTTGAATTTTATGCCAAAAAATGAATGTTGTTTTGCTAGCTATGCTATAATGTCATGCTGAGAGAAATTTTATAAATTATGCTTTTGGCTTAATCGTAGAATCAACAAACACACGTTGCTTTAATTCTCTATCAAGAAGTAAAAGACCATCGCCTTTACCCCCAACAAGGCGTAAATTATCAACAATTGCCTGAGCATTTGCTTCCTCTTCAACCTGCTCATCTACATACCACTGTAACATGCTTTTAGTTGCATGATCTTTCTCCTCAATGGCAACATCCATAAGGTTATTGATTAAAGCAGTAACGTGCTGCTCGTGCTTTTGAACCTCCTCAAATGCAGCAAGCGGTCCATCCCATTTCTTTTGAACATCGTCGATTGCTGTTAGAAGTGGTGTTCCGCCACGTTCTACCAGATAATCAAAAAATTTTAGGGCATGAGATACCTCCTCCTGCCACTGAATGCGCATCCAATTTGCAAAACCACTCAATCCGATGGATGAATAGTAAGCAGACATCGATAAATACAGATAAGCAGACCAAAGTTCAGCGTTTATCTGCTTGTTAATTGTTTCTTCAACTCTTTTAGCTATCATGATTTGAAAATTTATGTTTAATAATCAGCGTTTACTTTAAAACAAAATTACTCAAAAAGAGCTCAACACAACCTTCAATTAGCTAAAATCAAGATTTAAATCCTGCTTCAGCTTTACCAATGAAGGATTTTTTTGAATCATAAATTTAAACTTATCATCATTTGTATAGGGTTTGCTATTCTGCGTTTGCTGCTCTTCAATGGTTTCAACAATATTAATCATTTTGCTCTTATACTGATTTCGAAGAAATAAGACTAAATCGGGTTTAATTTCGAGAAATATATCAACCTGTAATTGGCTTTCAAGAACAATAGCAATCTGAAATTCATTTACCAACTGGGGCAAATAGGTTTGCAAAATGCTGCTTTGGTTTGGATTTGAGTCCTTGATTCTATTGGCAAATAGTAGCCAATTATCTTTTAAATTATCCTCGTTAATGTCGGGTACGATCTCCTCTATTTCAGGAATTGAACCTGAATCTTCGTAAGTTGCTTCGGGCTCAATATCAATATTTTCGGGCTGTTTAACTTGAGGAGTTCCATTAACTGCTCCTTTTATAGAAAATGATTTAGGGCCAACAGTCCTTACCTGTGGTTTTATAACGGGTTCATTAACCGATGAATCAATGGGTTGGCTAGTAATAATTCTCTTGACCTCAGGTTCTTTTATAAACTCGTCTACAGCTGAGCTGCTATCTTTTTTTTTTTCCTGATTAAGACCGCAAAGTTTAATCAGCATCAGCTCAACATGAAGTCGTTGGTTAGTACTCTGTCGGAACGTAACATCACACTGGTTAGTGATGTCAAGCGCACCGATTAAAAACTCTGGAGGACAAATGGCCGACATCGTTTTATACCTTTCGGCAATGGCTGCACCAACTTCAAGTAACGATAAGGTTTGATTATCTTTACAAACCAATAAATTTCGGACATGAATGCTTAATCCAGCAACAAACTGCTGTGCATCAAAACCCTTGGAAAGCAACTCATCAAATACTCGTAGCGTATCAGCAAAATCACCCTTAAGAAAATCATCTGTTAGCTTGAAGTAGTATTGATAATCAAGAACATTCAAATTTTCAATTACATTGGCATAGGTGATATTATTATCGCTAAAGCTAACTACCTGATCGAATATCGAAAGGGCGTCGCGCATTGCTCCATCAGCCTTTTGTGCAATAATGTTTAACGCTTCAACCTCATACTTTACATTCTCAGTTTTTGCGATAAACTCAAGATAAGTAACGGTATCCTCTACTTTAATACGGTTAAAATCGTAAATTTGGCATCGAGAAAGAATTGTAGGAAGAATCTTGTGCTTCTCGGTGGTTGCAAGTATAAATATAGCATGAGCAGGTGGCTCCTCAAGTGTTTTTAAAAACGCATTAAAAGCTGATTGTGATAGCATGTGAACCTCATCGATAATATACACACTATACTTGCTGATTTGTGGAGGGATTCGCACTTGCTCAATCAGCTTTCGGATACCCTCAACGGAGTTATTGGAAGCCGCATCGAGCTCGTGGATATTAAACGATCGTGATGAATTAAACGAAACGCAGCTCTCGCACTCATTACAAGCTTCAATCTGCGAATTTAGATTTAAGCAGTTAATCGTTTTTGCAAAAATTCGAGCGCATGTAGTTTTACCAACCCCCCTTGGTCCGCAAAAAAGGTATGCTTGTGCTAAATGCTTGCGCTGAATGGCATTCTTTAGAGTAGTAGTTATGGATAGCTGCCCAACAACGCTATTAAAGAGTGATGGACGATATTTACGAGCCGAAACAATAAAGTTCTCCATAGTTTGAATTAATACGCTTATAAAACGCAATTAGAGTATACAAAAATAGTAAAAATGAGTTTAGACAACGAACTTTAATGGCAATGAATTACTAGATACTTGTATGATAAATGATTAAGTTATTAACAGGTTAAAGTAAAGAGTTGAAAGATAAAAGATGTGATTAGAGAATTGGAGGCTTATTAGAAATTAAAAGAGGAGATGAAATACTTCAACTCCTCTAAAAATCACTTATAGAAGTCTAGAATAAGTCAACCGAGATATTTTGAATAAATGCGGTATAGGTCGTTTCCCTTCCAATTTTAGTTTCTGAAAGAAGCATTAATACATTTATCTCGTTGCCACTTTGGGTTGTAATATTAATCTCACGACGTTGACCAACAACCTTATCCTTTTCAGGATCGAGATATGCATCAAGGAATTCATCCTTATCATCCAGATAACTTGGAAAAAGAATTCGTATATTTTGCCCTATAATATTGCTTTTCGTTGTTTCGAATAGTTGTTCAGCAGCATTATTAAAGAAGCTAACAACACCATTCTTATCGGTAATGATTACTGCATCAAGAAAACCCTCTAAAATCTTTTCGTTACGAATCTTAACTTTTTCAACCTCTTTAAACTGATTCTTAACCTCCTCGCGGGCTTCGCGAAGTTTGCGATTTAGTTCAATCTCATTCTGACGGAGCTGCTCTTCCTGAACCATTAAGCGTTCGGTCTGCTCTTTGGTCTCTCTCTCCATCGTTTTTTCACGGGTTATATCATTGGCAATGAAAATTATCTTGGCAACCTCTTCATACATATCTTTTACAACTGAGAAAGTTACTCTAAGCCATCTTTCCTCCCCATTGTTAACTATTATTCTAATTGATCCTTCGTAAGGAATATCATGAGTAATATCATCCCATATTCTTTCTATCAGCTTGCGATCGTTTTCGGGAATAAAATCATATATCGATTTTTTCTTCGCATCATGAATGTTATAGCCAGTAGCTATTAAAAACTTTTCATTAGCATCAATCAAATCACCAGTTGGAGTAAATTCGCTCTTTATGCTAGATAGTATCATGGCGTTGATCTGCCCTTCGTAATCGAGGCTTTGTTTTTTCTGATCAGTGGTATCAATAGCTAAAAAAAGCACCTTATCTACCCCTCCAAATTGATTCCGAACACATGTGTATGTTGCAATTGTCCAAAGATCTTTTCCGCTGCGGGTAACATGCTTCATATCTCCCTCAAAATGCTTGCCCCCTTTAGCAAGGGTTTTCCATAGCTCCTCGAACCATGTTCGATCTTTTTTATTAATAAACATAGAGATATGTTTACCCTCAACGTCACTATTGCTGGTATATTCAAGTTTATTTAGAAAGCGAGTATTTGCATAAAGCAAAGTACCATTCATATCATATTCAGCCCGAATAAGTGTATGGTTAACGGAATTCGTGAAGCTAACAAACTTCTCTGCTTGACTAGCAGCTTCTTCTTGAGTAGCCTGGAGTTCCTCCATATTCTGCCTCATCTGCTCTTCTTGCGTTGAAAGTGTTTCAGCTTGTTGCCGTGATTCAAGAAGAAGTTTAGAAGTTCTAAGATTTATTTTAACAGTGGCAATTGTCGATGCAATGCTTTCCGCAACTTTTTCAATAAAATCGATATGAAATTGTTCAAAGTAGTTAAATGAAGCTATTTCTAAAACTCCATGAATATCTTCTCTGACTTTAAGGGGAACTATAATAATACAGCGTGGATTAGCCTTTCCAAGTCCGGATGTAACATTTAAATAGCTGTCCGGAACTTTCTTTAAGAAAATGGTATGGGCTTCAAGTACGCATGTACCAACCAATCCTTCACCCCATTCAACCCGTTGATCTGCAAATTTTCTTCGTTCATAAGCATAGCAAGCGGTTTGCAACAAATGTTTATCGCTCGGATCCTGATCTTCTAGCAGATATATACTACCTTGATTTGCGTCTATATATTTAACAAGATTCCTTACTATTTGATAGGACAGTTCTTCCATATTATCATTATGCGACCGAAGAATTTCTCCAAATTTTGCCATCCCTTCGGCTACCCAATTTCGCTGTTCATCTTCTTTCCTTCTTGCATTTTCTTCAAGTTTGCTAACCTTAATATTATCACGTAGACTAACTATTGATCGACCAAGTACATCAGATTCTTCAATTTGATACTCTGCATCAATATCTCCTTCTTTTAATTTTTCAACAAAACGATAAAGTTTTCGTTGGCGTGATTGTTCTAACTCAAGAATATTAGTTATTTGAGTTTTAAAAACGGAACTGCTTTTAAAAAGATAGAAAGAGATAATTCCAAAGATTATTGGTATTAAATCCAACAAATAAAGAATCGGTGTAATTCTATGCAATTCAAGCGCCCCGGAGAATGTTAGTGCAATTTTATAGTAAAGTGCTTCAAAAAAGAAAATGATAAAAAGCAGAAACAGTCCTGATCCAAACCCGATAAGGGCGTTTTTTATTACAAAGGATTTTGAATATTCACGATCCATAATAGCCGAAAATTTGACTAAAAATAGATATTTTTTAATTCTAATGATGCCTTATAATTCTTTTTTTTAATAGAACAATGCTATTTGATTTGTTTAATCTATCAAGTAATACACATTCTTATTAAAATAAAAGAACAAATCTTATCAGTGAAAAGTTAAATCATATTCGGTTTAATAACATACTGTGCAATACTTTCAAGAGGAAGAATTTTATCTGCGGCACCAAGTTTAATTGCCTCTTTGGGCATTCCAAAAACAATGCAGCTCTTTTCATCCTGAGCAATAGTTTTAGCTCCAGCCTCTTTCATTTCAAGCAATCCCCTTGCACCATCATCACCCATACCGGTCATTATAACTCCAATTGAATTGGGACCAGCGTATTTAGCAGTACTCCTGAAGAGAACATCTACAGATGGTCTATGTCGGTTTACAAGAGGTCCTTCTTTAATCTCAACATAGTATCTAGCACCGCTCCGTTTTAATAAAGTATGAAAATTTCCGGGTGCTATAAGTGCTTGACCGGATAAAACATTGTCACCATCAGCAGCTTCTTTAACTGTAATTTTACAAATTTCATTTAAACGATTTGCAAAAGAAGTAGTAAACTTCTCAGGCATATGCTGAACAATAACAATACCAGGACAATCGATAGGCATAGCCTGCAAAAAAGTTGAAATAGCTTCTGTTCCACCTGTCGATGCTCCGACAGCAACAACAATCTCGGTAGTTTTAATCATACTATGGCTAACAGAATTTGGAGAAAGCATTGCATCAGCAGTTAGCTTAGGCTGAACATGTTGGATTTCAATATTCTTTTTGCGATTTATTTTTGCAGCTGCGGCTGCTTTAATTGCATCACAAATTCTAATCTGCGATTCCTCAATAAACTGCTTTGTATTCATTTGAGGTTTTGTAATAATCTCAACAGCACCGTACTCCAAGGCTTTTAATCCTGTTTGAGTACCCGCTTCGGTTAAACTTGAAATTATTACTACAGGTATTGGATGCTGAGACATAATCTTTTTAAGAAAAGTCAAACCATCCATTTTAGGCATTTCTACATCGAGAGTAATTACATCAGGAACTTCTTCGGAAATTTTTTTTGCAGCAAAAAAAGGATCAGAGGCAGTTCCCATAACTTCCAACATTGGGTCAGAAGATATAATCTGTGACAAGGTTAGCCGAACAACGGCTGAATCATCAACAATTAATACCCTTATTTTATTTGACATACAACTTTAATTAACTTTCTAACTACAATGAAATAGTTCGTTCAATAAATCGATGTTTAACTTCGCCAGTAGCAGTATTATACTCTATTCTACGACCGAACTTCCCTCCTACGCTTTTTGCTAAAACAGGTACGTTAAGACGCTGAAGCATTTCAAAAGCAATAATAATATTGCGTTCACCTATATTAAACTGCTTTATTGTATTATCGATAATCTCACCACCTCCAAAAACTTTAGCAATAATATTTTCATGCTTTGAACCCAGATGATATAGTTTTTCCAACAGCTTTTCATTTGCAATACTACCATACTTTGGACTTGCTAACCCATGCCCATTCCAAAGCGGTAGCATATAATGGTTTATTCCACCTATTTTAAGCTCAGGATCAAATAAACAAACTGCAACGCACGAACCTAGAATTGTAGTTACCAAGGATGGTGAGTTACTAGCATACAAAGTTGACGGATAAAGAAAATGTTGCTGATAGCTATCCATTTATATCCCTTAAAACTTATCAAAATCGTTAAAAAAAGCCTCGTTAGCATCGGATGCAAATCCCTCAGAGGCCTCAATCGATTCAGGAATTATTAGCGTAAAACTAGCGCCTTTTCCTGTTTCGCTCTCAATCTCGATTCGGCCTTTTAAAAGGTCGATTATTGCTTTTGATACCGATAGCCCAAGGCCATGCCCTCTGTTTATTGAGTTAATTCCTGAATCGAGACGGTTAAAGCGATCGAAAATAATTGCATGGTTCTCTTTTGATATACCAATTCCATAATCCTTCACGCATAAGCTCAAACTGCCGTCAACCAAGCAGAGATTAATATCAATTTTACCACTTTCGTAGCTAAAGTTAATGGCATTGCGAAGTAGATTTGCAAAGATTAGTTTAAACTTTTCAGGATCGGTTTTAAATACAAAGAGTTTATCTTTATTAACAGATTCGCAGTGTGTAACATTTATAGTAACATGTTTTTTCTTTGCTTCATACTTAAAAGACTCGATTACGCTATCGATAAGGTTCTTAATATCAACTGTAAAAATTTCGGGGTAAATATCTCCTGCTTCAATTTTTGCTGCAACAAATATATTTCGGAATTGAAAATCGAGGCTAAACGCCTCAGAGTGAATGAGCGCAATCATTGAGAACACTCTCTTCCAGTTCTCTTTATCAACAGAAAGTATTGCTTTTGAAAGGCCAAGAATTGAAGTGAATGGATTTATTATCTCATTGGTAATATTTGATACGAAATGGCTTTTTAAAGACTCCGAATCCTCTAACTTTTTATTCACAATAATTAGCTCTTCATTTAAGCTTTGAAGGTCAAGAAGCGCTCTTTTATTCTCCTCAAACCGTTGCTTCAGCTCTGCTAATAATTCTTCGTCAGATATTTGCTTATCCATAGGTAGTATTATTAGAATTTATTATTGCATTTGATTGCTTAAATCACAGTTATATTTTTTGAAAAATCGTTGGTTTTATTTGTCTTAACGGAAGATCCATATTCATAATTGATTCGGAATGACCAAGAAAAAAATAACCTCCAGTATTAATCTTTGTACATATCTTGTTAATGACCTTTTCCTGAGTTTCGCGATCGAAGTAAATTAAAACATTTCTACAAAATACAATATCAAAAGATTCTTGAATACTATAGCTTTTATCCATAAAATTTAATCGTTCAAACCGAACCCTACCCCTAAGCTGTGCACTCATTTTAACTGAAGGATTTTCGCGATCCTTACTCTTTAAAAAGTACTTTCGCTTAAGGTCAAAAGGTATACCCTCGACCCTTTCATCTTTATAAACAGCATCTATAGCTTTTTGAAGTATTTGTGTAGATATATCGGTTCCGAGTATCGAAAATTCGAGGTTTGAATTCTTTTCCATAAACTCATAAAGTACGATTGCTATTGTATAAGGTTCCTCACCGCTAGAGCAGCCTGCACTCCAAATTTTAATATTCCGATGTTTTGATGCGCTAGCAAGTTCGGGCAACACATGCGAAGTTAGAAAATCAAAATGAACAGGTTCTCTGAAAAAATCAGTTTTATTTGTGCTAACCACATCTAGCATATGAATAATCTCATTGTTCAATCCCTCTTTGCTAAAAATGTAACTGCAATACTCCTTGAATGAGGTCATCTTCAAATCCTTTAGCCGCTTCTGAAGCCGGCTTTGCAACATAATCCGTTTAATGGGCGGCATTTTAATGCCGCTTTCATTATAGATGAAGCTGCTAAGCTTATTAAAATCATCGGTGCTAAGCTCGGCTTTGTATATATCGTTCAATAATGGATCAACCATTTATTTCATTTAAATCAATAAAAGAATAATCAAAAATTATACTGAGCAACCATTAATAATCGATAATTATTGGTAATACTTGGGTTTAATATTTTTCCTTTATGCAGATTATCAATTGTACCAAAAGCTGTTGCGGTGTACTCAAATTCAGCCGAAAGCTGGAATCTATCCTTGATATAGCTGATACTTGGGGAAACTCTGTACATATGGTCAATATCCATACCTCGGCTGTAATACCTATCCTTATTGCTTACGAAGTTATCAGTAGTTCCAAGGTTTTTAGCATAGCCATAAAATAGACTAACCTGAACCGTTTTACCATACGTAATATTTCCGAATAGGAATAGATGGTTTGTTGAGGTATAGGTTTCCCTTCCTGTTACACTATCTAGTTTACTTACCGCATAACCGCCTAATAATAAGTGTTCATATAAGTTTTGACCTAGCATACCTTTTGCTTTGATAGTCAATTTTGATCCTTGATATTTGGCGTAAACCATACTTGAAAATGAGTTGATTCTTTCTGATGTTACATATTTAGGCTTATTCGTTAGTTTGGAGTTCAATGATGTTGTATACAACCTTGGTCTAATCGATTTGTAATCGACTGAACCACCTATTGTAAACGAACCACTAACCAGCTGCAAATTGGCATTAAGATTAGGAAGTAACCCATTTCGAAGATATGATGAGGATGATTCATTAGGTGCAGGATTAGGCCCCATACTCTTGCTATCGCTTTGATGAACTGCCGATAGTGAAAGGGTTAAACCTTTTGTCAATTTTTGTTGATAAGTTATTTGAGGGCTACGATTAAAGCTCTGAAAAGGAGCGCCAGTATTTAAGCTGGCTACGGTTGGAAAAACATCTGAGATAAACATCGGATGCCATGTCAGTCCAATAAGCAATGAACTTTTCGCCCATTGAAGCTTGGTATACCCATGGCGAAACCTAAAACTCACATTACTTCCCATTCCAGTAAAATCAACCTCAACAAAAACTAAGGACTTTGCTTTGAAAAGGTCGGGCATATTCATTCCAGCACGAAATCGGGTTGCCATCGCTAGCATATTTACACTTGGTGCTGCATTAATATCTTTTCCGTTAAAATCAGGATCAGGAGCTTTCGGGTATAACATAAATAATCCATCAACCGCATCATTAATCTGACGAGAGTCATACCAATAATCTGCGCGAAAAAAACCGCTAAAATCAATTTTTATCTTATCAACTTTTGTTGAATCAGAAGAATTTGCATAAACATGGAAAAGCAAAAAAAAGGTAATACAAAAGGCAAAAAAAAATTTTAACATAATAGCTGATTAATAATGTTTATAGATTATTGAATTTATTGGTATAGATAATAATCTCTGAGTTACAAAAATTAAAAAGGTATTTATTTACTCAATTTCTACAATAGTAGCAGTATCCTCAGTTTCTTTCGTTTTATCATGCATTTTGGTAAGTTCATCGCTTGAGAATACAGCATCCATATTGAGGAGCATAATAAACTTATCGTCAACATTAACAACACCTTCGATAAACTCTGACCTGTAGCGACTTCCAATACTTGGCGCTGGCATAATATGGCTTTGATCAAACTCCAGAACCGCTTGAACCGAATCAACCAGAGCCCCAACATGAATGGACTCGCCGTCCATATCGACATCTAAAACTATAATACATGTATTTGTGGTATATTCGGTTGCTGGCATTCCAAACTTAATGCGAGTATCAATAACAGGTAATACCGTTCCACGAAGATTGATCACCCCTTTCATATACTCTGGAGCCCGAGGGACTTCGGTAATTTTAGTCATCTCAAGTATATTTAAAACTTTTCCAACATGTGCTGCAAATTCTTCTTCGCCAAGTTTAAACGAAAGAAAAGAGTTTATTTTTGAAAGATTTTCGTTGTTCATAATTATTCCTCCTTATAATTATTAATATCTACCATTCTAACTGTTTTTCTTAATCTTATATTCCTCTATCCGAGAAAAAAGTTTTATTATTTTATTAGTATCCAATACCAAAGCGATTGAACCATCGCCTAGGATTGTAGCTCCCGATATCATTTCCTGCTTTTTATAGTGCTTCCCTAGGGGTTTTAATACTGCTTGATACTCACCAACAACATAGTCAACGATAAGGCCAACATGATTATCCTCATAGTTCACAACAACAACTTGTTCTATCTCTTGATCGCTACTTGGCAGTTCGAACTCCTTTCTTACGTTGAAATAAGGAACCTGTTTACCCTCAAGCACAAGAACATTATTAAATTTATCATTAATATCTTTATTATCAACAGCATAAATCTTATCAACTGCCGATAAAGGAAGTACATAATGCGTTTCGTCAACTTTAACTAATAATCCATCGATGATGGATAATGTTAACGGAAGTTTTATTATGATAGTAGTTCCTATACCGAGTTCAGATTCAATTTCAACCTCTCCCCGGATATCGGCAATTTTCCGTTTAACGACATCCATTCCAACTCCGCGACCCGAAACATCTGTAATTTTTTTGGCGGTTGAAAAACCGGGCAAGAAAACAAGATCGAGAATTTCCTTATTTGTTAGCTTTTTATCGGGTGAGATTATTCCCTTGGTAATCGCTTTTTCTCTTATCATATCAGGATCAATTCCTGCTCCATCGTCGCTTATCAGAATATGTACATTAGCACCGGAATAAAAGGCTTTGAGGGTAATTTTTCCTTGCTTCGACTTTCCTTTTTTAATGCGTTCCTGCGTCTCTTCTATTCCATGATCGAGGCTATTTCGAATGATGTGCATTAAAGGATCGGATAAACTTTCGATAATCGTTTTATCGAGTTCAGTTTCAGCACCATCGGTAATGAAAATTACTTCCTTCTTTAAATCGTTCGATAGGTCACGCACTAATCGTTGAAAACGAGTTAGCATATGCTCAATGGGAATAAGAACAATGCTGAATGCAGTATCACGAAGCTGGCGCGAGAGCTTTTGAACATTCTCTGAGATGTTAGCTAGCTCAGGTATATTGCTTTGCTCTGCGTATAGCGCTAACCTTGCTTGGGTTGTAACTAATTCGGAAACAAGGTTCATCAATGAGTCTAATTTTTCGGAAGATACCCTAATGCTCGTGATTGAAGCATCCTTAAGGCCTACCTTTTCCTTTTTAATTGTAGCAGCTTTAGATTGCAAAAATCGTTTTTTTGCAGTTTCAGCAATCTTTAAAGTTGTTGCTAATCCAATTTCCTTATGTATTTTAGCAATGCGAGTTAATTCAGTTGTAAAAAATTCATCAACCAATAAGTCCTCCTCGGATACTCTTTGAATCTCAATTTTCGACTCACCTTCAACAAAAATGAATACTTCATTTAGAGCAGCAACATCAGAACCTGTTACAAGAATTATTTCCCAATAGGTATAGCATTGAAGCGGATCAATCTCGTTTAGAAGTGGGATACGGTTAAGATGAGCAAAAACCTTCGCTTTACCGAGTGTATGAATCTCATCAATAAGGTATAGCGGGTTGGTTCCATTCTTAAAGATATCGCTAGATGGTTCAAAACGTATGTAATAGGTAAACTCTTCCTTTGATGCGTCGCTAGTTGTATCCTTTTTACTGGATTCGTCAGAAGTTTCACTAGAAATTTCGGCGTTTATTATTTTCGAAACACGCGATATTAGTGAGTTATGAAGCGTGATAAAATCAGCATCGTTATAATTACTTTCATCTAACAATTGCTTTAAATGATCAACCGAAGCAAAAGTAACATCTAGCACGTCTCTTGAAAGTTTCAGCTTCTTACTTCGAATGAGATCGTAAACTGTTTCGAGGTTATGAGTATACCGATCGATCAGTTCAAAGCCAAACATACTGCTATTCCCTTTTAGAGTATGCATTACTCGGAATACTTGCTGAATTAGGCCAGCATCTTCAGTGTTTTGTTCAAGCAGCAAAAGAGCTTTCTCCAACCCATCAATTAGATCCGTGGCTTCCTCAATAAATTTTTTCTTAAAGTTGTCCATCTTTTCTACCTTATAACCTTGTTTAAAGCTCCAATAAGTTTGGCTGGTACAAATGGCTTAATTATCCAACCTGTGGCTCCAGCCTCTTTAGCCTCCATTTTTCGGGTAGCCTGAGATTCAGTAGTTAGAAACAGAATTGGAATTAGCTGATAGGCAGGCATTTTTCGAACCTCTTTGATCAGCTCTATTCCATCCATTTCGGGCATGTGTAAATCGGTAATTATAAGGTCTATATCTTTCCCATCCAGATACTTAAGTGCATCTTTTCCATCAACAGCGATTAAAACATTATAGCCCTCGTTCTCGAGTGTAAAACTGACAACTTCACGAATACTTTCTGAGTCGTCAACGATAAGGATTGTCTTGGCCATGATTCTGTTATATAATTATTGATTATTACTTACTAAGTCAGTAAATCCAGCATGTTCGAGCAATAGTTTATGCTCATCGGTTAGTGAAATATCAAATTGAACCTTTTTTGATTTCCTTTCGGCAGTCCATTTAAAGGAGTAAAGAAGCTGCACAATACCCATATCAATGGTTTCAACATCAGCTAGATTTATTTCAAAAGCCTGAAACTTATCAAGGTTTTGAACCATTAATAATTTTATTACCGACATTTGGTCAAGCGACAAATTGTCAGAAAGTTGAATTACTGCTTTTTTTGTTCCGCTCTCGTTTGATGATGTTACCTTAAAAGGTATTTTCTTCTCTTTTTCCATCGTATTTATTTTATTCAAAATAGTTCAACTTCATCAGTATTCTTCAATTTTTCCGATTCTTCAGCCAATGAGGTATCAACTCCATCGTGCGAAACTATTCGATTATGAATTTGATGCTCTTCATCCATTGTATAAAGGCTTTTCATCGAATTAAGGTTTTCTTTTCGCTGGGATTCGTCATATTCGGATCCACTAAGTTTAATATGAATATGGTTCAAATCGGCTATAATGCTGGTTATAGATTTATCAAATAAATCGTAGTAGCGGATTCGCTTAATTGATTCTTTAATCTCAGAAACAGTGCTACTACTTCTACTAATAATTAAATTTAGAAGTTTATTAATGCTCTGACCCTTGTCCTCAACCTGCTCTAGGATTGAATTTATACTGTTAACCGCTTTTTTTACAATTTCGTTGTTAACAATAGTCTCATCCAGCTGTTTTGTGC
This sequence comes from Bacteroidales bacterium, assembly GCA_025361485.1. GTDB lineage: Bacteria > Bacteroidota > Bacteroidia > Bacteroidales > Tenuifilaceae > UBA8529. The sequence continues at coordinate 18,341 of JANYLA010000045.1, read as the reverse complement.
GTGTTAAGAATTCAGTCTCATTTTTTAGGATATCAGCTAAAATAACTTGAATTGCAGTTTCAAACTGATGAATATCTTTATTTACATCATTAATGTAATCAAGGTTAGCCTTTATGCTTGAATCTTGCTTAGAAATTTCTGAGATATAACTAATTATATTTTGAGTAGAACTAAAATACCGATTACTAGTCTCAATCAGATTTGCTAAACTTTTTGTTGCGCTGGTTAATGGTAAGCTAATCGTTTTAATCTGCTCAGGATACGAGCTGCTTCTTTCAATAAAACTCGTTAGAATTTGTTCTGAGTTATTGAGTCTATCGAGTATTCCTACCAAATAAGAATCATCAGGGTTTTCCTGAGTATTGTATAGCTTGCTACAGATTGAGGTTATTCCCACCATGTCCTCTCCAATTTCAAGAAACTTGCTAGTAATCTTCTCAATGGCTAGCTGATATTCTTTATTCGCACTAACAAGAATAGCTGCTTGCAAACCTGCAATATCTTTAACTTTCTGAAAAAGTTGAGACTCTTTTTCTGAATCGGTACAGTTCTTTTCATAAAGCTCCTGAAGCTCTGGTAGGATCTTATTATGAGCTTTCTGAATATGCTCTATCTTCTGTCTAATTATATCCTGATACTGAAGATTGGTAATAATATCAGAAATATTCTTTGCATTATTTTCAGTTTTAAGGGTAAGTTCTGGAATTTGAAGCTTAACCTCTTCATGCTTTTCGGCAAAAAATATAATTGCATAATGAACATTATTAAGCAGATTTTCGAATGCGTTGGTATTACTCTGGCAGAAGAACTCTAACCCGTCTAAAATTTTAGAAATATCCGATTCTAAGGCAAAAATAAGTTTCTCACATTCCAAACTATCCTCACTATAAACATCCAAAATTTTGCTATTACTGATAATTATATTATCCCAATTTGTTTTATCATGTGGGTTAAGGTTAAAATCGCCAAGATTTACACTGGCAATTAAAAACTTTAAAGTGGAAAGGTTCTGCTTTAGATTCTTAATTGGAATATAGAGCTGCTCAAGTAAAGATTTAATATGCTTTAAACTAATATTTGTGCTTTTGAGGTTTTGACGCGACTGGCTCTGTATTTTATTCAAATCCTTGTAAAGTACCTGTAAATCGGCAAAAAGTTTTCTGTTACTTTCTTCTGAGAGAAGGCGAAAAATTTCGTTTGCATTATCTGAAATTCCTTTTGAATGATTGTAAAACTTTTTAAAATCGGTCGATAAACCCAAAAAGTCATCGGAAGAGCACTTATGAAGATCGATGATTTGCTCATCAATATTGGAGAAGATTGATGAAATCTCCTTTATTGATAAATCATTGAATAGCAACTCTCTTCTCTTCTTCATCGCAAAATCTTTATGTTTAACAATCAGCTAATCGATTATATAAACAGTTCGTATTGTTTTTTTGTAATAAAACAATGGTTATGGCTATAAAATAAAATCCTTTAACCTTGATAGAAATACAGGAATATCAATTGGTTTGGAAAAAAAATCGGATGCACCAAGTTCTTTACACAATTCAATATTTTCTTTTGTATTTACTGCAGAAACTACAATAACAGGTATTTCAGAGGTTGAAGGAAATGCCTTTAACTTTTCAAGAATTTCAAAGCCACTTACTTGGGGCATTAATAGATCGAGGAGTATTAGATCAGGTTTATATCTTTCGATGCTAATATAAGCCTCTTTAGCATTTAATGCGGTAAAAGTTTTATACCCTTCCTCCTGAAGTATCGCCTCAAGCAAAACAAGGTTAGTTGAAGAATCATCTACAATTAAGATTGAATTTTTGTTATCCATTTTTGAAGGGATTAATAGAATATTATTGACTAATTTAAACTAAATGATAGAAATAGTAATTAACCTCAAATTTATAATTGATTTTATTACAAAAGAAGTGTTTCTTTCATTATTAAGTTTAAATAATAGGTGATATTAATCATCGATTAAAAAACATTAAATCATCATATTGAATCATGATATTTTATTAAATTTACAAAAAACCTATCTATAATGGAGAACTCTATCGCTAACCCTGATGATATGTCAATCATTTCGAATCCTCTAAGCCATTATCTTAGCGATTCGGAGCTTGACTTACTCAATATAAACTCAAATCAGGTTGAGTACTCACCACGCAATACTATCATTAAGCAAAACTCTAGAGTGTCTCACATTATATTCATAAAATCGGGTCTCGTTAAGATATCCAAAGAGATGCGCAAGGGAAAAAACTTAATACTCAATATTGAGGGCCCTGGTCGATTTATTGGAAGTAGTTCCGTTTTTGGAAGCGATTTTTACAACTATTCGGTTACGGCTCTTGAACCCACAGTAGTTTCATTTATTGATACCAATATTTTTAAAGAGATTATAGGCAATAATGGTGTTTTAGGATTGGAGCTTATTGCCCAAATAAGCCGAAGTAACATTCTGATGATTGATAAACTTTCAAGCTTACTTTATAAGCAATTACCAGGCAGAGTAGCTGATATCATTATTTACTTTTCAGAAACTATCTATAAAACCGAAACATTTACCTTTCCATTAACTCGCCAAGAACTTGCAGAACTTGCAGGTACAACAAAGGAAAGTATTATTAGAACTCTTTCAGAGTTTAAGCACGATAAGATAATCGATATTGAACGTAATACAATATCGATTCTTAGCCCCAAAATTATTCAAACATTAAGTAGGTTAGGATAATTGTGTGTTATTTAACTTTAAAAACCTACATTGATAAGAATAAAAAAACTATGGATTACAGGATATTGATTGTCGATGATATTTTTATTAATCGAATGCTATTAAAAGAGGTTATTAAAAGATTTTCAAAATATTGCTTCGAAGCTCAAAATGGCAAGGAAGCCATTGAAATTCTACACCGAGAAGATTTAGATATAATCCTCATGGACATTGAAATGCCTGTAATGAATGGAGTTGAAACTACGAGGTATATCCGCGAGAAATTTAACTACCCAAAAAAGAATATTCCAATCATCGCCGTTACAGCATATAATCCAGATGTTTTTTTTAAGGATTACAACGACATTGGATTTAATCAGCTAATCACCAAACCATATTCCATTGAGGGTTTAAAAAAAACGATAGATGATCTTTGCTTCAAACAAGCAAATTAACAGTTTCTTATATATTTTTCTATTATATCATGTAGAACGTCCTTGTTAATTGGTTTTGCAATAAAATCGACACAGCCAACCTCTAAACACTTTTGCATATCTTCGCTTGAGGCATAAGCCGTTTGAGCGATTACCTTTATTTCTGAGCGCTCGGCAAGCATTCTTTTCGTTAAATCAAATCCATTTGAATCTGGAAGCCTAATATCCATCAAAACAAGGTCAATTTCAGGGTGCTTATAGAACTTCTCCATGGCAACCCTCCCATTCTCAGCGCTAATAATAATTACTCCTGATATTTCAAGTAATTCGTGAAGATATTCCATATTCGTTGGTGTATCCTCAACAATTAGAATTGTTTTGCTCCGAAAATCGTGTTTTCTTTTTGAACTTTCTTTGGCTTCTAATTTAACCTCAGGAGATTGATTATAGGGTAAAGTGAAGTAAAATGTTGAACCTTTTCCAAACTCTGATTCAGCCCATATTTTCCCATGAATTAGCTCAATAATGCCTTTGCAAATGGATAGTCCTAAACCTGCTCCCCCGTACTCTCGAGTTAGTCGGGATTCATCCACTTGCCGAAATCGTTCAAAAACCAAATTAAGTTTATTCAATGGAATACCGATACCAGTATCCTCAACTGAAAATAGCAGAGTCTCTTTATCCTTAAGTTTGCACCTAAGTGTAATAGTTCCTGATTCAGTGAACTTGAATGCATTCTCTATTAGGTTGATCAATATTTGTTTTATCCTTTCAAAATCAGCAATTATAAAATTTTCGTCATTTTGTAAATCGTTAACTAGATTAAAAGTAATTGGTTTAGAAAAAATCTCTTCGTTTTTAATCCGGAAAAATTCAGTAATATTCTGGAGTATATTATTAATATTACCTGATGTTTCAACTATTCTAAGCGATTGTGATTCAATTCTTGATATATCCAAAAGATCATTGATGATGTTGAGTAAATCCTTTGTTCGTTCTCTAATGGTTCTCGTGAATTTCTTTCTTTTATCAAAGGGTGCATCCTCCATATCCAATAAATCGGCAAAACCCATTATGGCATTCATGGGAGTCCGAATCTCATGCGACATATTAGCAAGGAATGATGATTTTAGTCGGTCACTCTCCTCAGCTTTTTGCATTGCCTCTTCAAGTTCAGCAAGATTATCTCTCAATGCTTCATTATTTGTTCTCAGCGCTTCCTCTGCCGCTAGTAGATCATAGTTAATCACTCTCAGTTGAACTTCAGCCTGTTTTTGTTCCGTAATATCATTAATGATTCCAAATAGTTTTAGTGATTTATTGTCTTTATCAAATTCGACCTCACCAAGACTATATAAAAACTGAATTGCACCATCCTCTCTAACTCGCCTAAAGTATGAACTGAATTTTTCGTTGTATAAGGCAGAATTATCTAAGTTAATTTTGAATTCTTGAGTATCCTCGTCTGAAATGCTATCAATCATCTCATCGTAAGTTATAAAGTCAGTACTTACGTTAAGAATTTGCTTTAAGCTAGGAGAGAGTTTAAATCTTTTGGTTCTAAAGTCATAGTAAAACTCGCCCATCTTACCCATTTGCTGTGCCTTTAGAAGTATATCTGATTTTTCCTTTAGCACATTTTGCATCTGAATTCTTTCAGTGATATCATCAATAAATATTAAAACAGATGGTTGATCGTCAATTTGAATAAATTCTGTAGTAATTAAAACATCCCGCTCGAACACATTTTCATCTTGCCCCATCAATATTTTAGATTCAATCTTATGCATTCCTTCACGGGTTGCTAATGTATTATTCACTGCAGTTCTAAGGGGACAGAGCGAGCAATTTGGACTAAATCCACAACCCCTTTTGTCATATTTGGCATTCAAACAATTAATGATATGCCCAGGACCTTGTTTGTGTACTTGAGGCTCGGATCTCTCAGAAATATTTAAAGCAGTTTGGTTTACCTTAATTATCTTGTATTCTGCATCAACTAATATCATTATTAAAGGCGTACTATCGGAAATAAGGGATAGAATTTTTTCTTGTTCTGCTAACGTTTTTTCAGCTTTCTTGCGAATCGTAATATCGTTGAATACCACTGCAAATTGGCCTTTTTGTGGCGAAAAAACCCAAGTATCAAAATACTTTCCAATTTCAGCTACAAAATTCTCGTAGGAAATCGATTCACCCGTTAAGGCAACCTTCCCAAAAACGTCTATCCAATAAGGCTCAATGTGAGGGAGGACTTCTTTAATGGTTTTGCCAACTACATCAGCTAATTTAATACCTGTTAATTTTTCGAATGCTGGGTTTGCTTCTAAATATCTATAATTAACTGGCTTTCCATCCTCATCACAAATAATATCGTGAAGTGCAAAACCTGTGGTCATGTTCTCGAATAGAAGCCTGTACTTCTTCTCGCTATTTTTTATAGTGTCCTCGGCATGTTTTCTGATTGTTATATTTTGGGTAATTCCAAGTAATGATTCTACATTACCTTGATTATCGAAAAGTGGAACTGCTTTTGTCTCTAACCAAAGCTTTCTTCCTTTAACTCCCATCATCAGGAATTGAAGAGTACCCTGCTCCCCTTTAAAAACTCTATTGGTTAAGTCGATAAATGCTTCGCGATGCTCCTTTAAAATCATAGGGTAAACACATTTCCCTTTGACTAACTCTAGATCATCAACCTCAATCATTTTTAACCCTGCAGGATTCATATACCTTAGGTCGCCATTGGGTCCAAGTATTTTTATACATTCGGGTTCATTCTCAATGATGGTCCTCTGAAATAATTCATTACTCCTCAACTTATCCTCAGCAGCTTTTTGCTGCGAAATATCACGAATAGCAGCTACTCTAGCTTTTTTGCCAAAGAAACGATATGGCTTACCAATTATTTGTATCCAAAACTCTTGTCCATTCTTTTTTACAGCCTGAACCTCATAGGGTTCAGTATTTTGCGATTTTACATTTTCGCTACATATAAGTCTATAATCCTCCTTAATAAAAATGTCGATTAGGTTTTTACCTATTACCTCTTTCCGTTTAAAGCCTGATAAGTCTAGAAATGCATCATTAACATCAATAACAATTCCATTTTTATGTAATACAATCCCTTCAATGGTTAAATCGGCTAATAACAAAAAACGTTCCTCGGTATCATCAGCAATTCTTTGTAATCGTATTATCAATAAGTAGATTATAACTCCAGACAGAATTACAAACCCCCATCCTTTAAATATGCTAATAGTTCTTATAGTTTGCAGTTCAGTAAATATTGAAGTTACCAAATAATCAGATAATAAAATATAAACCAAACTTATACAAACATAAATAACTGAGACTTTCAAAGCCATTCCAAAGTCAATGGGAAACGATATCTTTTTCATCAGCTTCAATATTTACAGTTACTGAGAATACAAGTAAGTAGTACGCAATGCTTACTATCTAAACGGTTCTTTTTCCAAATAATAAGTTTTCAAGTTAATGCTTTATAGAACCTTGAAACAAATTTTATCAATTAATGTTATCGAAATAAAAAATCAATAGAATTAGCATACTTGATTGAGGTATGCTAATTCCATTTCTTTCAAATTTAAGTTAGTATTTTTCAAACGCATGGTCATTGTCATGTAGATGCAACTCAACACCGTCAGCATTCTTTATCGATGATTTTTTGGTTGGAACTGCATAAGTGTGTTTTTTAACCACCTCTTTTTTCACATTCTCCACCCTACTAAAATGCTTTGCTGAGCTAACCCTTTCAACCTGAAAGAATGAAATAATATCCTTTAGCTGTTCCGCTTGGCTAGCCAGCTCCTCGGCGCTAGATGATAACTCCTCGCTAGCCGATGCGTTTTGTTGCGTAACCGTATTCATCTGCTGAATGGCACCGTTAATTTGAGTTGCGCCATTGGTTTGTTCAGCACTGGCAGCCGATATCTCCTGAACCATACGTGTTGTTTTCTCAATCTCAGGCATTATATCATTCATCTTTTTGCCAACCCCTTCGGCAAGTTTAAGGCTCTTTACCGATAATGAAACAATTTCATCGGCGGCAATTTTGCTGCGCTCAGCAAGCTTACGAACCTCGGCAGCAACTACAGCAAATCCCCTACCCTGTTCCCCTGCACGAGCTGCCTCAACCGCTGCGTTAAGGGCAAGGATATTGGTTTGGAAAGCAATATCGTTGATGATTTTAATCTTATCAGCTATTGTTCTATTCGCTTCTACAGCCTGAGCCGATTGGTTGACCATCTCTTTCATTCCATCATAGGCCAATACTGATATTTTTTCGGTGTGCGTTGCGTTCTGGCTATTCTGCTCGATATTAGACGACATCTCCTCCATGGTAGAGGAAACCTGCTCAACCGATGCAGCCGATTCGTTAGCACCTTGAGAAAGTTGTTGTGAAGTACTACTCATCTGCTGGCTTGCCGAAGCAATATTATCGGAGCCAGTAATTACATTGCCTATTATATCTTTTAGTTTTTCAACCATCTCCTGTAGCGCATTGGCTAAAACGCCAACCTCATCCTTCTGGTCGATTTCTAGCGTTGCTAAAAGATTACCCTCCGATATCTCCTTGGCAAAAGTTACCCCTTTGGCTAAAGGTTTGGCAATTAGGTTTACGAGAATAATGGTGAATACAATGGCAATGGCTACAGCCAAGATATTTACAATAATCGAAACTGAGAATACCTGAGTTATCGTTGAGTCGAAAAGTGCATCGGCTGCATTATTCTCAGCCTGTATCGATGCAACCATTTTGTTCACAGGAACTGCTAGACCTGTAATAATCTCATCAAATTTTGCATCCACTTTGGCAATTTCCTCCATGGAGCCATCTGCCTTTAGCAAGGGTAACATCTCGTTCTCGAAAAGTGAAGTAAACTCCTTGATATGCTCCTCGCACTCCCTAAGCCAAGCGCGTTCCACATCGGTATCAACTACCTTTCCAAGGTTAGCTAAATCGCCATTGGCATCGGCTTTAGCCTCATTCCATGTTTTTTGCGTTTCATCGAGATGCCGATTGATTACCGCATCGGCAACAACTTGGTATAGCTTTGTTCCCATGGCCTCAATCTCTTTGGCATAGGTTAGCGCATTGGAGCGTGTTGCCCCTTCATCCTGAAGTTTAGCTAAATGCTTCTGCTCATAGAGCTGGTAAGCCGATACCATTACGAAAAGTGCGATAACGATAAAGAAGCTAACGATTAGTTTCTGTGAAATTTTCAAGTTTTTCATGACCTATATGTTTAAGTTATTATTTTAAAATGGATGTTCGAATGAGAGGTAAAAGAATAACCCTGCGTTGGATTTGCCATCCTGAAAGGTGATGGGCACAGCAAAACCAGGAACTATTTGCAGACTTTTCACATCAATGGCATACCTAAAGCCAGGGCTAATAATAGTTAGCTGAGAATTTTCCATCTTGTTGCTTGCATTGGCTTCGCGCGAAATGTAGTGTACCCCTTCGAGCATAATATTCAGCTTAGCAGTGGCTAACCATATTAGGCTACCGCCAAGGTTGATACTCGAATTGGTATTCTTAACCTCATCGCCGTTGGTATCGGTACTCTTTACGCCAGGCAAAAAAGTATAACCTATATTGGCGTGGAAAGCTAAGCCTTCTGTAAGCCTTTTGCTTATGGGAAGATTGAATTGATAGCCCAAAACACCATTTCCTAACCCTTTTTTCTCATCGCCCGTGGGTAATATGAGGGAAAAACGTGGGGCTATAGTCAAAAAATCGTCGTGACCGGTTAGCTGATAGCGGTAGTTTAGCAGAAAATCGGGAATGCCGTTAACAGCATTGGAGTTCAACCACGAATAGCCAATGGTATAGCTAAACTGATGCTTCTGGCTAAAAACGGGCCATTCTTGGGTGAATGAGTAGCCAAAATCTTTGGTTGGCTTTAGCGTACGGTAACCGTTGCTGATGTGCTGCACTACGCCATCCTCCTGATTATAAGCCTCCTCGATAAAGTAGGAGTTATCCTCAATGGCTTTAGCAAATTTAGATTTGCTCTCCTCCTGCGCTTTAGCGGTAAATTGTAAGATAAAAAAACAAAGGATTAAAATTCTTAGTTTCATGGGTTATTCAGTTATGGGTTGAACTTCTTCTGGTACATTATCCACGGTATCTTTTATAGTATATAGATCCTGATACTTGAAAACATTTACAATATTTACAAGCATGATGAGCGATTCGCCATTGCGGTAGATTCCCTCAATAAAATCGGACCTAAAGCTGTTGCCAATGGTGGGTGGAGGGAGAATTTTATCGGCCTCAATCTCGTAAACTTCATTCACTGTATCCACCATAATCCCGCACTTCAAGGTCTCATCGTTTACGATAATTTCGATAACTAGAATACAGGTGTTTGTTGTTATTTCAGTTGCAGGCATTCCTAACTTAACGTGAAAATCGACAACGGGTAGAACCTCGCCTCTAAGGTTTATCATCCCTTTGATATAATCAGGGGCCTGTGGTATTTTTGTAATCTTGGGTAGTTCCAGAATGCTTAGAACTGATGCGACATTAACGCCAAATACCTCTTCGTTCATGTTGAAGGATAGGTATGAATTCAACTTTTTAACATCTTCAGTATTCATACAGTTAAGTTCTACTATTTAAAATTTATTAAATTTGGTAACAATTTGGTCTAGTTTATAAGAGTTTCATCAATATGTAGATTTCCGCAGTAAACATCGTTAAGCGTTTTCTCGAGAGTATTGAAGATGTTTGTTTTAAGCACAAAACCCTTAAAACCTGCTTCGATAATCTGGTCGAGAAAGACCTTTTCGATATGCATCGTTACAGCGATTATCTTTAGATTAAAGTGAATCCATGTAATCTGTTTGGTTGTTTCAATCCCGCTCAGCTGATTCATCATAATATCCATGAGAATGATATCTGCCTCACGTATAATTGTTTCATTAAGAGCAAGAAATTCTTCACCACTTGCTACTTCGGCAATCACAATATGATTTAATTTTTGCTCCAGAAAAAATCTTAGGTTATCACGAAACTCGCTGTTATCATCAACAATAATCAGTTTCATAGTTTTCGAATTATATAAAGCAAAACTACGACCCAGTCAGCTCAATTTTGTTAGTGTAAATCATAAATAATTAGAAGAAAACCCTGAAAATTGGATGGTGTAAACCCTTAGGGAGTGTGAAAAGTGATAAGCGAAAAGCGAAAAGTGAAAAGCGATAAGCGACAAGAGAGATGAGAGGTGAGAAATGAGTTATGAGAAATGAGTTATGAGTTATGAGAAATGAGAAATGAGTTATGAGAAATGAGTTGTGAGAAATGAGTTATGAGTTATGAGAAATGAGAAATGAGTTATGAGAAATGAGTTATGAGAAATGAGTTATGAGTTATGAGAAATGAGAAATGAGAAATAGGTTATGAGTTTTTGGTACAGGGTTTAGAGTTCTGATTTGTCTTCTGTCTTCTGTCTTCTGTCTTCTATATAGTAACAATTTTACTCTTAATTGCGAATAGCACTAAGCCAATGGTGTTTTTTGATTCAGTTTTGAATATTAGCTTTGAGCGATGTGCCTCAATGGTTTTAACACTTAGGAAAAGTTTATCGGCAATTTCTGATACAGTATAACCTTCGCAAAATAGTTTTAACACTTCTAGCTCACGTTCGGTAAAATCAATCTTTACCACTTCGGGTTGATGGTTATGAGTTGGCTTACTTAAATCGATAATTATTTTGCGCAATAATTCGCTTGAAAAGTAGCTCTCGCCCTTTGCAACGCTGTGAATGGCTGTTTCTAACTCATGCTTTCCTGAGGTTTTAAGCACAAATCCTTTGGCTCCTGCATTAATCAGCTGCGAATAATGATCCTGATCGCCATGCATGGAAAGCACCAAGATATTCATATCAGGATACTTTTTTATTACCTTTTCAGTTGCCTCCAAACCGCACATTACGGGCATATCGATATCCATTAATATCACATCAGGCTGAGAGGTTTCGAGGATTTCAAAAAGTTTTAGCCCATTATCGGCCTCAGCTATGACTTTCCCAATTCCCTCTTTCTCAATCAATAGGCTAAGCCCTTCGCGAAATAAGGAGTGATCGTCAACAATTACTATTTTATAATCTGTATTTGCCATTAAAAGCGACATTATTCAAAGTAAAGCTAATCATTTATTTGAAGCATTGGTGCAGGTAATTCAATTTCCACAAAAACTCCGTGCCCATCGCTGCTATCAATTTTAAACTTGCCTTCCAAAGAGTTTACCCTTTGCTCAATATTCACTAACCCTAAACCTTTGCCTTTGCTCAACATGCTCTCCATATTAAAACCAATCCCGTTGTCAAAATAGGTTAGTTTAATACGATTATTTGTCTGTTCATAAAAGATATTCACTTCGGCCTTTGAAGCTTTGGCGTACTTCAACGTATTATTGATAAGCTCGGAGGTAACTCGATACAAAACTGTTTCAAGGTTTTTCTCAAATCGACTTTCGGTATTTGATTTAAGATTAATGAGAATTTTCTGAGTATGGTTCACGTTATCGATGAAATTATGGATTGCAACTATTGCTCCAAATGTATTTAGAGTTCGCGGGCTAAGGTTGTTTGATACTTCTCTAATCGTTTCGATGGCCTCGTTAATATTCTTTTCGCCCTTTTCACTGATTAGCTTCTTTTTCTCTTGGTCATTAGTCTCCGAAATCCACTGAAAATATAGCTTAATGGTTGAGAGTAGCGGTCCTAACCCATCATGCAATTCTCTCGAAAAGCGATTTCGCTCCTTCTCTTCAGTATCAATAATTGATGAGAGTATTCTTCTTTCTGCTTCCTTCTTTTCCGTTATATCCTCTTTAACTGCCAAATAGTGTGTTGTTTTACCGCTCTCATTGGTAATAGGTGAAATTAAAGCGCTCTCCCAAAACATCTCACCATTCTTTTTTTTGTTATGAAATACACCACGCCACTCTTTTCCTGAAGAAATTGTTTTCCATAAATTTTCATACTCCTCATTGGAAGTGTAACCCGATTTTAGGACGCTTGGATTTTTCCCAATAACCTCATCAAGTCCGTAACCTGTGATTTCAGAAAATTTTGGATTTGCATATTCAATTAACCCGTTTGTATCTGTTATTACCACTGAAACAGGGCTTTGATCAACCGCACTAGAAAGAATACTTAAGGCATCTTCAAATTGCTTACGTTCAGTAATATCGTGCGCAATACCATACACTTTATCATCGCTTAATGGAATTACACTTAATAAAGTATGCCGAGAAGTGCCATCAGGTCTAAAATACTCTATTTCACCTAGTTCAATAGCTTTATTGATGTTAACTATTTTGGAGAGCCTTTTCTTGGAATCCACAGGAGTGATATCTGATGTAGCTAGCTTTTTAAGTTCATTTAAACTGTAACCCGTAATTCTTTCGGCTGACTTATTCGCATCTAGATATTTCCCTGTTTTCTTGTCGATAATAAATATAGCATCGTTGCTGCGCTCGAAAAGTTTACGATATTTTTTTTCGCTTTCGACCAGTGTACTTTCCAATAGTTTTCTTTCTGTAATGTCTCTTGTAATCGATAATATATGCGGTGTGTTATTAATTTGAATTATTCGAGCAGACATCAAGGCTGTTTTTAACGTGCCATCCTTACACCTAAAAACGGATTCTAAATTGCTAACATAACCTTCTTTTAGTAAGTGTTTTATCAATTTTTTACGATCCTCGGCAAAGTACCAAATATCAATATCTAGGGATGATACACCGATTACATCTTCGCGGGTATAACCGGTTAGCTGAGTGTACCCATCGTTAATATCCACATAAATTCCGTTCATTGTATTGATATTAACAGAATCGGGGCTAGTCGTAAACGTTAATCGATATTTCTCCTCGCTTTCTAAAAGAGCTGTTTCAATCCGTTTTTGAATGGTAATGTCAGTATCTGCACCTCGGTAACCAACCAATTCCCCATCACTATTTAGAATAGGACTTCCACTAGTCTTACAGATTACTCGACTGCCGTTTTTATGTATATTAACATTCTCAAACTCTTTGAATGCAAGAATATTTTTGAACGTACTTAGCGTGTTTTCCAGATATTGATCTTTGTACTCTGGATCAAAAAAGTCAAAGAAGTATTTTTTACCAACAATCTCATCTGGTAGATACCCTAAAATCCTTTCAACTATTGAGTTAGAATAGGTATAAAGTCCATTTATATCTACTTCCCAAATCCATTCTTCTGCTGATTCAGAAACTACTTTAAATCGTTCCTCACTAATTCTAAGCGCTTCCTCAGCCTTTTTGCGTTCTGTAATATCGCGTGAGAAGAGCGATGCTCCTACAACATTGCCATCAATTAAAATCGGATTTACAGCAAGCTCAATATAGAGAATAGTAAACCCAAGGTCAATTCTGTCCTCAATCATAAAACGCTCATTTGTAAATGCACGGTCGTATCTGGCTTTCCATTGCGGACGTATAGGTTCAGGAACAGCATTAACAACGTTCATTCCGACCTCAAGAAGGACTCCAAAACTATCCAAATAAGCTTGCTTAAATACATTGTTTATATAGATTATTTCATAAGAAGTATTTATAGCCCAAATGCTATCAGAATTATTCTCAATGATTGCTGAGAGGTTTGCTTTGGTTTCACGAATTAGCTCATCAGCCATTATACGCTCTGTAATATCCTGTACCATTGAAATTATCTCAATGGTATTTCCTTCAATATCCTTTATGGGAGTATTTGTCCATTCACAAATAATTATTTCACCACTTTTTGTTAAATTCTCATTGATATTCCGAGATTCAATTCCTTTGAATTTAAGATCATGCCATACTTTTGATACATTCTCCTGAATATGCCTAGGAACAATTGTTTCATAAGCGGTTTTTCCAACCGTTTCGTTTGAAGTAAAGCCAAATATCTTTTCAGCTGATGGATTCCAACTTATTACTCGCAGCTCTTTATCCCATACAACATAACCAATGGGCATCTTCTCGATTTGAAGCTTGAGGTAAGCTTCGCTCTCCTTTTGCTTATTGAAGGCACCAATCTGTTTTTCGGAATAGTAAATAACAACTCGTGCTGCGAATAAACAGCCAACTACAATTATTAAAAGTGCTAGTATTAAATGACCATCTAAAAAACCATTATGGTTAAGTAGAACGATGCTTAACCCAAAATAGCTAAACCAAATAAGTATTGAAATTAGGAGAGAGAAATATGAAATTTTATGGTTAAATCTCATGGTATTATCAATACTTAGTCCAAACAATCGCCTTATAACAGGTAAGCGAAGCAATAGGTCAGCAACTACAATTAGAAATAGTATATTAATAGAGTCTTTAATAAGAAAGAAGACCAGAATATTATAATCAATTCTAATTATTGTATTGTTCGTCCAGTAAAGGTGGTTAAGCGAAAGTAGTTTCTCAAACAAAAAAAGATATGAAAATGATAGTAAAGTGATAAAAATAGAAACAATTAAAAGGTAGCGGTAAAAAAAATAACGCCCCCTTTTGAAATCCTTGGTTCCATTCGCAAAACCAATTGAAGTGAAATAAAAAATGTATAGAAATGAAGTTAAGAAATTTGCAAAACCGTTTTCAGGCCACAATAGAAATGGGAATAACGCTGCTCCTGCTATTGCAGATAACAAACCAAAGCGCCATCCAAAAGAAATTGATATAATAATTGGAAACAATAACGACCATGGAATATCAATTCTAGTTACTCCTAATTGTGTATGAATACTATAAGGGGATAATAGCAAGCTTATAAAACCTAATGCAATTGAAATAATAAGCTTTAGTTGCAAACTATGACTACTCTTATTATAGTAGGCTAATTCATTATTTACTCCATTGACTTGATTCATAAGCAAAGTATTTTTCCTTATAAATATATAGATTTAAAATTGTATTTAAACTGATACTGTTCCGATTTATTGATTAAAAAAAGGGTATCTCAAGATTAGGAGACACCCTCTTTACAGGTATTGCATTCTAATTAAAAACTTTCGTAATTCTTATCATCGTTATCGCGCATATGCAGCTTAACTCCACCTACTTTATGTGAAATTGGTTTTGATGTTTTTGTTTGTGGATTCGCTTTAACCTTTTCTTTAATCTCTACTTCTTTCTTAGCTTTCTTGGAAGATATGGTTTCAACCTTTTTATCGATTTTAAAGTATGCAACTAGCTCCATTAGCTGTTCTGCTTGCCCGGTCATCTCCTCTGCGCTCGATGACATTTCCTCCGAAGCTGTGGCATTTTGCTGTGTAATACTATTTAGCTGCTGAATTGCATTATTAACCTGCTCTGCTCCTGAGCTTTGCTCTTTGCTAGCAGATGAAATCTCTTGGATTAGCTGAGTTGTTTTATCAATCTGCGGAATAATATTATTGAGCAATTCTGTCGCCTCTTCGGTAATATTAACGCTATTATTCGATAGCGTATTAATCTCATCAGCTGCAATCTTGCTTCGCTCAGCAAGTTTTCGTACTTCAGCAGCAACTACCGCAAATCCCCTACCATGTTCGCCTGCACGAGCAGCCTCAACGGCAGCATTTAGAGCAAGAATATTCGTTTGGAATGCTATATCGTTTATTATCTTTATCTTATCGGCAATATACTTGATAGAAACCATGCTCTCCTCCGAAGCTTTTTTAACCTTTACGGCATCTCTAGCAACCAGAATGGCAATATTATCGGTTTGAACAGCATTCAGTGTATTCTGCTCAATATTGGCAACCATCTGCTCCATGGTGGAGGATACCTCTTCGGTTGATGATGCGAGTTCAGTGGCCCCTGACGATAGTTGTTGTGCAGTTCCATTAATCTGATGACTAGCGCTTGCAATATTACTACTCGCCGTTTGTAGCTCGTAAACCATCTCGGTTAGCTTTGCCTGCATTGTATTTAACGAATCCTGTAAAACGCCAAGTTCATCTTTTCTGTCTACCTCTATTTTAGAGGACAAATCGCCACCGGCAATTTTTTGAGCCAAATCAACCGCTTTAAATATTGGTTTAATAAAATTATCGGCTAAAAAGTAAATTAATAAGGTAAGTATGATAATTCCAATAACGCCAACCGTTAATGCCTTAATAAGTAGTTGATTGGCTTCGCTCAGCGTCTCTTCTCTAGGAACCACAACACATAACGACCAAGGAGTAGCAGAATTACCGACTTTAATCGGTGTTAAACACGTAAAAATATCCTTTCCCATCTTTTTCGAATACAAAGAGAAAGTTTTCAATTCCCCTTTTTTAATGGTTTCAAGCATATTCTGATTAACAAAATCAAAATTCTCAGAAAACTTTTTACCAATTTTACTCTCGTCGCTAAATGCTGCAATTTGACCATCATTAGAAATTAGCACACCAAAACCTGTGCTATAGAGTTTGATGTCACCAATAATCTTCGAAAGTTCCTTTAAATCAATATCAACGGCAACAACACCAAGAGATTTACCATTTTCAAGAACCGGTATTACAATACTTGTTTCGAAGAATTGATTTTTTTCGTCATTTACATACGAATAGTAGTAAGGTTCGTTGATTACTTCAGTTTGGGTTTTAGCGGCAATGGTATAAAAATCTTCATTGTACATGGATAACTTCCCTGGTTCAATCAATGTGTTACCTTTATCCTTATAGTAGGTAATATTGAATCGACCACCCTCATCATAGGGGTAAACTGATTGATACTTTCGATCATTAGCATCTAAAGTATTATCATCCCACATTGACCATACAGCAAGAAAAACACTGTTTTTCTCGAGGGTTTCTTTTAAAAATTCTTTGTAGTATAATCTATCCTTATTGTCAAGTTTTCTTAGAGAATTAAAGCTATTCACTAAATTTCTAGCAGACTCAACAGGACGTTCAAAATAAATTCTTACCTGCGAAGCAGTTTCAAGAGACTTACTAATGCTCAGCTCCGAAGCAAACTGGATAGCATTTTTCCGATTTGCAATAGTAATTACAAGTATTGTAATGGCGTATATCATTAGGGTAAACCCTAAAATACTTACCAACATCTTTGTTTTTAAACTCTTCCAGTTCATATTTTTATATATTAAAGGGTTATACCAATAACAAAATAAACTTTTTCTAGTTCAGGGTTAACAATAAAACTTGCCTTAAGAGGTAGCTGAAATTTATCTGAAATATCGATATTTTTCACCACATTAACACCAATATTGACAAAATTTGCCTTTTCTGCATAATAACCTTCAGCCAGAGTAAAACCTAGAAATGGAGAAACCTCCATCGCCTGAATTTTTGCAGCATAGCCTAACTCAAAATAGGTTGAGTAAAGATTTTTTCCATTCTCATCTTTATCATTTCCATAGAACATTACCGCTGTTGTAAATGAAATGGGGAAGTTATCTGAACCAGTTAACGTTACTGCCCCTTCAAGGGTATGTCGAGTACTCTTATTTTTAAGGTGAAAATAATCACCTATTGTTCCAATGGAATCCAATGGGTTGTAATAGTCATTAACTGTAAACGTTAAATGTTTTGTTTCATAGGTAAGAAATAAGTCAACCTCCTGAAATGCCTCGCGTGCAAAGGAGTAGGAAGCCCAAGTACCAATAGATAAACCTTTAGCGCTAAACGCTAGATTCGGTTGTACCGATGGTGATTCCGATAGATTTATTCCGCGCCAGACATAGCGACTAACAAAATCAGCTGAAAGATCAACCGATAACTTTTTATCATCAGTTTGCTCTTCTTCCTGAGAAAAAGCAAATTGAAAAGAAAACAAAAATGATGCTGCCAGAAGAATAGATTTTGCTTTCATACAAAGTATTATTAGTTATTAACTTGGTTCATTTTATTTCTTTGAACATTTGCGACTTAGCTGAAACATCAGGGTAAGCGATATGGCATATATTTTTTTGCCATAAAAAAACTAAGACACTATTCCTCACAATGGTATTTATCATACTTATAAAAAGTTCAACCCTGAATTCGCATTATAAATTGCGAAATAATCTATTATTGAAACATTATTTGTATATCCGTAATCTGTCATAATCCTGTAATATTTGCTACCACGAGCCTATCGAAGATTTTATCACCAAAATACCTTCTGTTTAGTTTGTAAACGAACTCATCAAGGTATTGCTGTAGATATTTTCTTTTTATTT
>JANYLA010000030.1 GCA_025361485.1 Bacteroidales bacterium | reverse complement strand
CTAAAGTGATTTTACCTGGTCTGGTAAATGAAGCTTTTATGGTATTCCATAACTTCGTATCGAAATGGAAAAAATCTTCAAAAACCTCAACAGCAAGGTGGTGAACGGGAATTTTACGAATATTGTTTTCTTGGCCACAATTTGGGCAGAAATTATCTTCTGGTCTTAATGGATTATTGCAATTAAGGCAAGTATCAGATTTTCTGCGAACTTTAGACATGGTTTTAATGCTATTTTATTTTGCTCTAACATTCGATTGTAAAAATACTTATTGTTCTTAAATAACAACAAAAAAACCCTCAAGTATTTATATTTCTTGAGGGTTTCAATTATTTTAACTAAAATTTATTTAAATGCCCTCTCAGGTAATCCATCGCCTTCAAGACCTAGTCGCTTGAAGTATTCAGGAACTGATTTGCCGGTTAAAGCATTAACGTACATTCTAGCTAATTCCATACCGAGCATAAATCCCTGTCCGCGTAAACCAAGGAATAGTCCATGCTTTGGATCGATATACATTCTTGGTTCAACATAGTAACCTGCCCAAACTGCTTGGAATCCAACTGAACTCAATTCAGGAATCCAGTTTGCAAATATTTCAGAAGCAATCTCAATGAACTCTTCGGAGTTATACTTTAGATTTTTATCAGATTCCTGTGGATCAAATGCAGGTGATGCACAACCTATTATTTGTCCCGTTTCAGCGAGTTGCTGACCGTAAACAGCTGCAAACCCTTTGTACTTCCGGCGGTCGATAAGCATTCCAAGCGGATCGCCATTAACACCCATCCATGGTAATCGGCGGGTAATAAACGCCTGGTGTTTAACAGGATAAATACCAAGTTCGTGTCCTAACATACGAGCAAAAGTGCCACCTGTTGGGCCGAGCGCATTTACAAATTCGTCGGCATGGTACTCAACGTAATCCTTCTCGTGATCGCGAACTAAAACAACATATTTATTACCATCCTTATGAACGCTGATTAGCTCACAATCCTCCTTAACAATACCACCTTTACTGATACCTATATTGCGAAGAAGATCAACCGTTTTACCGGGAGTTGCCTGCCAGCAATCCTTTGTAATAAGTGCTGATTGGTAAGTTTTTAGGTTTGGATTGAAGTATGGCGATATCTCCTTTTGATAATCTTTTGGATCAACCATGCGGGCATTACTCCATGCCATTGAAGCCTCTAAAGCTTTATAGGTGGCATCATCGTGTGCAAAGTTTACGTAGTTGATTAAACGGTAATCGATATTGCTCAGTTTATTAATCTCTTTAAAGATCTCATGACTTTTCGATGCAATTTCTGCGATTTCAGGTAACGAGAAAGCTGTTCGTCCACCAGCAATATTTCTCCATGATGCACCACGTCCGTAGTTTAGAAGCACTGGAGCCATTCCTGCTTCTGCCATATATCGGAAAAGCGCACTACCACCAATACCACCACCTGCAATTAGGCTTTTAACCTTAACTACTTCTGCTTTTTTACCATTAATTCCAGTGATATAGGTAGGTGCAACATCTTTTGGGTAGAGTTCACCCATGTTCACCTGATTGCTCAATGGTCCGCGTGGAGTTGCGTCGCCAACGATCTGAATTCCTTTAGGAATTAGGGCTGTTTTTAGACGTTTGATACAACGCTTTCCGCGGCAAGCACCCATACCCAAACGGGTTGTGTGCTTAACCTCATCGGCTGAAATAAATTTGCGATCGCCAATGGTTTCGAGGATCTCATCCATGCTTACATCGTCGCAATGGCAAACGTATGTTTTCTCTGATGGCTTGTATGTTGTTTTTGTTAATCGAACTGGACCGGGGTAGCTCGTTTTTACTATAAAACCACGAACATTAATCAACTCATCGCCATGAATTGTAAGCGATTTAACCCGTGCAATATTGGTTTTGTTTTTTTTACTGAGTATTTTTTCAACTAAACCTTCACCTATCTTCTTTCCATTATTATCAACTAAAAAAACCTCTGCACCTTCAGCAACCCCATATTCAATAGGCATGAATAGCCAATCTTTCCCGTAGTGATAACCAAAAATGGCCAAACCTGGGCATTGGTAAACACAATCCATGCAGCCGATACACTTCTCAAAATCGATTTGAGGAACAGTGCTGGTAGAGGTTTTGGTTATTGCTCCATGCGGACAAGCGAACTCGCATGGGTTACATGCAAAACCGTATAAACAGTCAATCTGAACAAATGGTTTTTTATTGGCACGTTCCGAAGAAGGTGTGAAAGGATTTTCAATTACCCTTGTTGGATGTTGCTGGCTATCGATATACTCCTTGCTTATCGATAAATAGGTGTCGTAGCTGAAGCGTGCGCCCATTTCTTGTAAAATCTCATAGGCAACCTGCTTGCCTCTTACAACTGCACTTGTGCCTTCGCCAATGCGAATTGCATCACCTGCGCCGTAACAGTTACGTCCAAATATCTCGTTACCTTTAATTAGCAGCTGATCATCGGGAACAAGACCTGTACAAATATTGATAGCATCGATATCCTCAACGATTTGCTCGGTACCAGGAATTGGTTTAAAATCTTTGCAGTCGGCAATAATAGCGCCAACAATACCAGTGCGGGTTTCGTTGGGCAGTGCTTTTATCAATATTTTGCTAAGCATTACAGGAATTCCTAAACGACGAACCCTGTTGGCCTGAACGGGGAAACCTCCTTCACGAGGCATAGCCTCGATAATAGCCTTAACGTTAGCACCTGCCTGCATTAACTGGTAACTGGTAAGATAACCGATATTCCCAGCACCAACAGTTAGTATATTTTTGCCAAGAAGAGTAAACTCTTGGTTCATCATTTTTTGAACTACGGCAGCAGTATAAACACCAGGTAGATCATCGTTCTCAAAGGTAGGCATGAAAGGAACTGCGCCAGTTGCAATAACAAGATGATCCGCCTCGATATAGTATATCTCATCGGTCATAATATTCTTAATGGCAATGCGCTTTCCTTCTAGAATATCCCAAACAGTGCTATCGAGAAAAATTCCTTCATGATTATCGCCTGCCAATGTTTTTGCGATATCGAAACCGCGCATTCCACCAAACTTTTTCTCCTTTTCGAAAAAGAAGAACTGGTGTGTTTGCATGTTGAATTGACCACCGATGGTCGAGTTATTATCAACAACAATATTCTCGATTCCGTGCTGTAACAATATCTCACGAGCAGCAAGACCTGCAGGGCCTGCACCGATAATGGCTACAGAAGTTTTATAAATCTTGGTTGAATGTTTTTTATTGGGGGCTTTTACTGTTGGTGTGTACTCCTGTGGAACTTCACGTACCTCTTTAACACTGTCAACGGTTGTAATACAAATACGTTTTAACTGTCCGTCAACCAACATTTCGCATGCACCGCATTTGCCGATACCGCATTCAAGGCTTCGTTCACGATTTTCGATACTGTGACTATGAACAGGATAGCCAGCCTGATGTAAAGCTGCTGCGATGGTAAACCCTTCTTCTCCTTTGATCTCTTTTCCATCGAACTTGAAGGAAACAATTTTCCGTTGTGGAACATCAAGAATTGGGTGTTTCTCTATTTTATGCATGTTTCGCTAAATTTGAAAAGTAAAAAAAAATATGATTTTTTCAGCACTCGAAAGTAAGGCTGATTGGAATAATTGTAAATGATTATTGTCAGTAGTTAATATGAGAAAAAGAGGTTTTATTTATTATACTGATTATACAAAACAGAGAGGGATTGCTTATCCATAAGCAATCCCTCTCAAGAACTGAATCCAAGTTTTTTTATTTTTGAACAATCACCTTAAATATAGCAGATCCTTTTTGGTTGCTTACTCTTAAAATGTACATACCCGGAACATAACCCTTAACGTTAATCCTTTCGCTAGAGAATAGGGCTTTCTCAGTCTTTTGATTTTTTACAATCTGACCTTGTGGATTAACAAAATCAATAGAAAATACTTCAGCAATATCAGTTTCAATTTTGATAGTAAGTTCATCATTTACTGGATTTGGGAATAGTGTAACCTTTGCGTTGGTTCCAGGAATCGTTTCAACTCCCACATCTAAAGTAAGATGCACCTCATCGTAACCCTGACATGTATTAGCATTTGTTACTGTTACTGAATAATTACCCGTTACAGTTGCAGTAAAAGTCTGACTATGAGAATTATCTTGCCAAGTATAAGTGGTATATCCCGCGCCTGCATCTAAAATTGTAGAAATTGTAAAATGTCTATCAAGGCCTAGGTCAGGAGCAGGCAAGGGGTTAATGGTAACCGGAAAGTCAGTTATTTGCCCATCAACACTTGAGATTATTGTTTTTAAATGTATATTCTCAAGCCCTACACTTAACAATGCTTTTTGAGTAAATGTATAGTCCCGAGTTTGGCTATTCGCAAAACTCGATGTGAAATTCAGAGTTTCATTTACATAAGTTCCAGTACCAATCTTATAGCTAACGCCAATGCTTTCACCTGTATTATAGGTTCTAGAACCCATATTAGTAAGCCTTGCTGTAACGGTTTGCCCCGATGAATTATAACAATTGGTTGTCGGAGATAACAGTTGTGTGACTCTAACATCATTAGCCACAGGCCAAGTTAGGGTTACCTGAGCGAAACCTGTACAGCCGTTTGCATCGGTAACAGTAACCGAATAGGTTCCTGCTTGCGTTACTGTAAAGGTTGGGCTATGCGAACCATCCTGCCATGTGTATAAGGCATAGCCCGCGCCAGGGTCAAGTATGGTTATGGAGGTAATTGCTCGATCAGCACCAAGGTTGGGAGTTGGTGCTCCTTGTACGACTATGTTTTTAATTATTGAATTATTGGTAAGAACATTATCGTTTTTTAACTGAGCAGATACTTCAAGCAAATGGTTTCCTACAGTTGAAAGGTTGGGTTTATATGTAAACGAATAATCAAGCGTACTTCCCATTGTAAAGTTGCTTGAAAGAACTAAGTTTTCAGTTGCAACTAATACGGATGCTATTTTTAGCTTTAATTGAATTGAGGTGCCACTAGGAATAATGTTTTGCCCTATGTTCTTTAATCTAATAGTTATTGTTTGGGTTGATGAAAGTGAGCAGCTAGGTGATGTAGGCATAATTATCGACTCAACGGAAAGATCGTGCAGGAACTTGACGAATACACTATCTCTTGCTTTGCAGCCATTTATGTTGGTGACTTCGACCCAATACATCCCTGGACTGGTGGCTTTTACTGTCTGCGTTGTTGCGCTAGTATTCCAAAGGTAGCCAATGAACCCTACCCCTGCATCCAAAGTTGTGTCGGGTTTTGTTGTTTCAATTGTATCTACGCTAAACTGGCTATAAAGAACAGGTGGAAAAGATTGAACCGTTGTGTTCAATGTGTCGTTAGTCGTATTCATATCCCCAGTCATTCCAACCCATGTTTTAACTGAATATGGATTATTGTTAGGAAGGTTCATTGTACCTGTTAAGTCAAACGATCTTGTTTGCCCGGCAGCAAGATTTGAGCTGAGAGTGAAGTTCTGAGAACCAGATGTAATTATTGTATTAGTCGGTGTAAATTGTTTGAAACCTATAGTTACCAGCTTACCTAATGGAATTATCTCGGTTCCAGTATTTTCAACTGTTACTCTAACTGCTTGGGTTGGGGTTAATCCACAACCTGTTTGGGGTTTATCCAATGTTTTTAGAGAGATATCATCAACTACGAATGTTAGTGTAATCTCATTGGATGTTCCCGAACATCCATTGTAATCAGTAATATTTACCTTGTATGTTCCAGTTTGAGTTGCAATAAATGTAGAATCTGTTCCTGAACTAGAACCGTTAAAGAACCATTCATAAGTTTGATAGTTACTTCCTGT
The DNA here is from genome assembly GCA_025361485.1 of Bacteroidales bacterium. Lineage (GTDB taxonomy): Bacteria > Bacteroidota > Bacteroidia > Bacteroidales > Tenuifilaceae > UBA8529. The sequence goes on along the minus strand of JANYLA010000030.1, from coordinate 330 downwards.
GCGAAGAGTATCATTCCATGCGTGAACGATTCTGTTTGATCCTAGATTTACTGATGGATAGCCAGTTGCATATACAGTTTTATTTATAATATTATTGCTAGCAACAACGTCAAGCGCAGTAGAAATGGTTGCTTGAATGGTTGCATTGGATTTACCTAGTAAACCTAAGGTATTGGTAAGAGAGATATCCCTTTTTCCACCTGCTATTAAATCAGAATTAATGCTGAAGTTTTCGATAAACTTATGAACTCCATCAACATCGACATCAACGGTGAATTGTGTGCCTGAAGGGTATGTAAAGTTACCCTTGTTCTCTATACTAATACTTAC
>JANYLA010000017.1 GCA_025361485.1 Bacteroidales bacterium | reverse complement strand
TCGAGGTTTGCGATATGACTCTTTCAGGTCTAACGACTCCGAAAGGTCGTTCCCTCTTGAAATTTCCTGACAGAGTTCGAAGAACCTGTCAGAGTAATTTTGGTGAATTCATGAGTATATGCGTGATTGCGGATAATCATAAATTTTTTAAATATGAAACATTAAACAATGAAGTTTACGGAGGAAAGAACACAGAGCACAGGGAGTTGAAATGGCTAAAAGCCATTTCTGTCCTTGCGTTCTTAAGGATTTTTACTCAGATCTACTAAATTTACTTTTTACAAACATTTTAAGTTCATGGAAACATATTGTTTTGCAGACTTTGCGGTTAAAATGATAAAATTTAAACAGGTTCTCAGTTTCTACGATTATTTCTTAATTCTAATAGTTACCAGATGAACATCAAAAATATTTTTTGGATAGTTGTAGCATCAATTCTTCTTAAAGCTGCTTATTTAATATTTGCATATTTTGTAATTGGAAATTCTTCGGTTTTTTCAATTAATGGATATACCGAAATTACAAAGCGAAACGATACCGGATGGTATGAGAAGATAGCAACCAATTGGTATCCAAAAGTTGAAGATAAGAAAGATTTAGGGTATAGTAATGGTGCCGATTATAAGCAGAGCGAATGGGCATTTCTCCCTTTTTATCCAGCCATTAATCGAGCATGTATCAAAATGCTAAATATCGATTTTAACACAAGCGGATTACTCTGGTCGTTGCTTTTTTCATCATTTGCTTTTATTGGATTTTATCTCTTTTGTGAATTTTATTTAAAGGATTCACAACGAGCATTGTACATCAGCCTTGTATTCCTTCTCTTTCCATTTCACTATTACTTTTCAATGATGTACACCGAGGCTGTGTTTTTCACTTTTCTCATTTTTGCTTTTATTTCAATTCATACAGGTAAGTATAAGTTCGTTCCTTTCTTAGTAATACCGTTAGTTTTGATTCGACCGAATGGTATTATTGCTTTAATTCCCCTTTATCTTTATTACTTAGAAAGAAATAACATACTATCAAAAAAGAGGTTTTCTATACCATCCCTTTTCAGCAGGAAGATTGTATTTCAATCGCTACTTTTTCTTTCTGGACCAATTGCCTTTTTACTTTATTGTGTTTATCAAAAGTATATGACAGGGTATTACTTCGCTTTTAGTATAGCCCAAGCGGGGTGGTATAAGGAATTTATGTTTCCATTCTTAGCATTTTTCAGGAAGAGCGATTTCCCTTCGCAGTTTAATTCCGTTTACACCATTGCAATTATAGTTCTTTCAATATTTTCATGGAAAAAATTGTCGCTTAGTATGAATATTCTTATTTGGACAAGCATACTTTTGCCACTGTGTTCAGGTTCAACGATATCTATGCCGCGATACATTTCTATTATTTTTCCAATTTCAATAATTATTGGTGAGTGGTTATATTCGCTAAGATATAAATATTCAGCTCTTGGATTACTGCTATCACTCCAATTACTTGTTTTTTATTACTGGCTGATATATAATCCCTTTAGCTATTAAAAAACTTTAAACTATTTCTCGTTTTTTTAATCAAATGCTATATCCTAAAAAACATATCTATGAAAAAAATTAAAATCACTATTAAAGCTTTAAGTGTCATGTTTCTGGTATTTGCAGGTACTACCGCATTTGCCCAAAATCCTTTGATGCAATACCCCGATATTTACGATAATACTATCGTTTTTGTTAGCGGTGGCGATATTTGGAAAGCTTCTGCCGATGGTGGAATTGCAGCCCGTTTAACCTTTAGCGATGGTCATGAGAATTTTCCAAAATTCTCACCCGATGGCAAGTTGATAGCCTTTACTGGTGAGTATGATGGCAATTCCGATGTTTACGTTATGAATGTAAATGGTGGAAATATCACACGATTAACCTATCACCCGGGCACCGATGAGGTGATTGGCTGGAATCAGACCAAGAATAAGATAATGTTCACCTCAGGTAGGAATAGTACCTCAAGGTATACTAAAATGTACCTTATATCACCCGATGGTACTGGCCTTGAGGAGATGATTATGTACGATGCTGCCCGTGCCAGTTTTTCGCCCGATGGTTCGAAAATTGCATACAATAAGGATGCACAGGATAATGCTACTTGGAAACGTTACAAGGGTGGTCGCGCTCAGGAAATTTATATCTATGATTTAAAAACAAATGATGAGACTAACATCACCAACTACGATGGTTCAGATAGAATACCGATGTGGATTGGCGATAAAATCTACTTCAGCTCCGATAGAGATCGAACGCTAAATATTTACCAATACGATACAAATACCAAGAAAATTGAGCAGATAACCAAGCATACTGATTACGATGTTCAGCATCCAGCCGAGGGTGGTAATAAGATTGTTTACGAGGTGGGTGGCGATATTTGGAAGTTAGATATTACAACCAAGGAATCGAAAAAGGTGCCCATTCAAATCCTTGCCGATATGGAGGAAACCCGCCCGTTCATGAAGGATATCAGCCAGGATATACAGGATATTGATATTTCCCCATCGGGAAAAAGAGGTCTAATTGTTGCTCGCGGCGAGGTGTTTACGGTTCCCCAAGCCGATGGTCCAACTCGCGATATTTCCAATAATTGCGGTGCTAGGGATAAGGATGCCGTTTGGTCGCCCGATGGCAAATGGATTGCTTATCTGTCCGATAAAACGGGTGAATACGAAATCTATTTAGTGAACCCAAATGGTAAGGAGGAAGCCATTAAGCTAACCACCCATACCGATGGTTATCGGCATACGCTAAAATGGTCGCCCGATAGCAAAAAGATTGCCTATACCGATCAAACCCTTACCCTTTACTATATTGATGTTGCAACAAAAGCCATAACCAAAGTTGATAAAGAGGAATTCGAGAATGTTGATGTTTCGCAGGATGTAAAATCTATTTACGACTACTCATGGTCGTCCGATAGCCGGTTTATTACTTACTCCAAGATGAATAAGGATTTTGTTTATCAGCTTTACGTTTATGGGCTCGAAACAAAAACAATTAATTGCCTTAGCAATGGTTTATTCAGCGATTCTAGTCCGGTTTTCACCAAGGATGGCGATTATATCATTTTCATATCAAATCGTAGATTTGAGCCAACCTACTGCGATATTGAGTGGGAGATGGTTTACCAAAAAGTTGCAGGTATTTATGCCATTGCATTAAGAAAAGATGTTAAATCAATTCTTCCATACAAGAGCGACGAGGAGTTGGCAGTTGATGCGCCAAAAGCAAACGCTGCGCCTCAAGTTCGTTTCGATTTCGAGGGAATTACCGATAGGGTAGAAGCATTGCCTTTAAAGCGAGGCAACTATCGTAATTTGACTGTAAATGGAACAAATCTTTTCTACCTAAACGGTAGTGAGGGCAACTTTAATCGTTTCGAGGTTGGTAGCCACGACCCAATGACTTTATATTCCTACTCATTTAATAAGCGTAAGGAGAACGCTCTGGTTGAGGCTATTGATGGCTACAAACTTTCGTTCGATGGCGAAAGCATTATCTATACAAAAGATGGTGGTGTTTCAATTGTTGCCGCAAGCGGTGGCGATGGCGAACCTGTAAAGCTTAATGGGCTTAAATTCTGGTACGAACCCGTTAAGGAGTGGAAACAAATTTTCGACGATGCGTGGCGCATGGAGCGCGATTACTACTATGAGCCCAACATGCACGGTCAGGATTGGAACTTGCTGAAGCAGAAGTATGGTAAATTGGTCGAAAGAGCATCGTGCCGTCAGGATTTAACTTTTATCATCGGTGAGCTGATCGGCGAGCTGAATACATCTCACACATACGTTTACGGTGGCGATAGTAAACGCAAAGCCGATAGGGTTAACGTTGGAATGCTCGGTGCAGACTATAAGATTGATATAACAAATAACCTTTACCAGTTCAGCAAGATATATAAGGAGAGGGATTGGTCGCGCGAAACCTGGCCTCCATTGGCAAAACCGGGTATCAATATCAACGAGGGTGAATATCTCTTAAAAGTAAATAATATTGATGTTAAAGCGAATAAAGAGGTTTACGCCTACTTCGTTGGATTAGCAGGAAAACAGGTTACCCTAACGGTTAACTCAAAACCAACACTTTTAGGTGCTCGTGAGGTAGTTGTTGAGCCCGTAAATAGTGAGGGTAATATTCGATATATGAATTGGCTTGAATCCAACCGTTTAGCGGTCGATAAGGCATCCAACGGAAAAATTGGCTACATCTACATGCCCGATACTTGGAATGGTTCAGCTACCGATTTTCCAAAGTACTTCTACTCAGTAGCGCATAAAGAGGGGATAATCCTCGATGGTCGCTTTAACGGTGGCGGTCTCGATCCTGAAATTTTTCTACAGAGATTATTAAAAAAGCCACATGGCTATTGGACTCGTCGCAATTCAGTCGATCAAACCATACCATTCTACGCGGTTACAGCCCAAATGGCTTTACTAACTAACCGTTACGCTGGATCTGGTGGTGATGAACTACCTTATCAATTCCAATGGAATAAGATGGGTCCTGTTATCGGAACTCGTACTTGGGGTGGATTAGTCGGTGTTTCCATGTTTATCAATCTGATTGATGGTGGTGGACTTACCGCTCCCGATTACCGAATTTACAACGAGAAGGGCGATTGGGTAGTTGAGAACACGGGCGTTACCCCCGATATAATCATTGATGTTGACTCTAAAAAATACTCCGAGGGTTATGATACCCAGCTGATGAAAGCTGTGGATGAAGTAATGAAAAAAATCAACGAGAACCCTCTTAAATGGCCTATTCACAAACCTTTTCCTATTGATAAATAGACCTTAAATAGTATATACATAAAAACAGCAATCCATCGAGGGTTGCTGTTTTATTTTTGATAATATTAAGCATAATATCACAAATTTCATTAACTTTACTTTATATACAAAAACCGTTGTAATACACCCAAATTCGGTGTATTAATAAGGAAAAACCGTATATATAAACGAGTTTGGCAACAACTGTAGATGACACAAACAATTATTAATTCTGATAACAATGGAAGAAAATATTGAAAGCACAGAAAACAAAACAGGTATTGAAATACCAATTACATGTACTGATAATTCGGGACAGTTAAAAGGTAATGAAAAATCTGAACTTGCATTTAAGATTTTCAATAGTGGAATTAAACGAGCTGAAAATTTATTGAATATAAATGTTGACTCGCAAAATAATAAAATCCCAATTTCAGAGGATAAATTACTTGATTCATATAGAGCAGTGATTGTTTTATCAATATCTGCATTAGATGCATACATTAAGACATTTTTAATAGTTGAAATTAAAAAGAGTTTAAATGAGAAAGTCTTATCTACAGAATTAAAAAAGTATATTAAAGAAGAACTTTTTACAAAAGATTCATTACATCAATATGTTCTTGAAAATAATTTTTATGAAACTGTTATTGAAAAATTTGATGAAGACTTTGAGAAAAGGTCTTTTCAAGGTCAGAAATCAATTGATAAATACATGAAACTCGCAGGAGTTAATCAAGTTTTTAAATTAGTATCGAATAGTGCTGACAAAAGTGTGGACAAACTTCTTAGTGCAATTGAAAATTTTACACAAAGACGACACTTAATTGTTCATTGTGGTGACCATGACCTTACACAGACAGAATTGACGGAAAACAAAATTACTGAAAAAGATGCTTCCGACTGTATAAAACTTGTAAGTTTAATTGTTAATGAAATCCATAAAATAAGTCAATCCAAATGAAACAGTTAATTATAATATTTGAATTCAAACCTGAAAATCTTCACAGACAACTTCCTTTTAAAGATATGATAAGGAAATATGGAAGATTTGCGTTTATTACTAATAATGCTTGCATTATTTGGACAGAAGATACTGCTGCTATGGTTCGAGATAATTTAAGAACAGGTTTAGGTGTTGGTGATAAGATATTTGTCGGTGGAACATCTGCACCAGCTGCATGGGCAATGACTTTAGGACAGGAAGTTTCTGATTATTTGCAAAAAAACCTAAAATAAATAACAGCAGTTGCCAACACGTGGCAAATCCAATTGGGGCGGACGATGCAGATACGAAAGTTTTTACTACTTTAGTGTGTTTTTTAACGTGGGATACGACAGTTGCGGCTAACTCCCCAACTGCACTTGCCACGGCAACGTTAGGCACAAGCGAAAAAAACCGCACAGCGACAATTTACTACCCGATTGAAAAGAGAAAAAAGACAAAATACGCCAACGCACAAAGCAAAAGTTTGGCAGCCCTTCCCTGCAAGCCTCGCTTCGCTGCCAAACACTTGCTTTCTACCCACCGCACCTGCTCCGTGGATAGTTCAGTGCAACTTGATAAGATTTAATAATTCCAAAGCCGTTTATTATTGTATTTTTGGCAGCAATTTGATAATTAAGTAAAACTATTATATGACTTTAGCAGAAATATTAAAGGATTCTAACTTCAAACTGACACAGTTCAGCGCTGATAAGATTAAATCCCTCGAAGAAAGTATCATCATAAAAGATAGTAAGGACAAAGCAGTTCCTTATATCAATTGCCTTGTACGCAAGAAAGAGATTAAACTAACTCCCGAAGAAGTAATACGCCAATTATATGTAATGGTACTTACAACCGATTTCGGATATTCAACTTCCCGAATGGAACTTGAATATGGCGTTACCTTCGGTCGTGAGAAAAAACGTGCTGATATAGTTATCTTCGATAAAAACCAAACCACCACGCCATACGTGATGGTCGAACTCAAAAAGCCCAAACTTAAAGACGGTAAAGAACAACTCAAATCATATTGCAACGCCACAGGCGCACCCATTGGCATTTGGTCAAATGGTGATTCAATTTCTTATTACCACCGCAAAGACCCAAACTATTTCGAGGACATTCCAAACATACCACGTGCCGACCAAAAACTTTCCGATATTTTAGAGGAACGCTGGACTATTGACGACCTCATAGCAAAAGATAAACTTGTTACCGAGCGCAAATCACTCAAAGACCTTATCCTCGAAATGGAGGACGAAGTTTTGGCAAACGCTGGCGTTGATGTGTTCGAAGAACTCTTTAAACTCATATTTACGAAACTATACGACGAAATGGAAGGCGGGCGCTCCCGCGCCCGTCATTTGGAGTTTCGTAATTATGGCGATACCGAAACCGAGCTTAAAAACAAACTGCAAAACCTTTTCGACAAAGCCAAAAAGAAATGGGAAGGCGTGTTTACTGCCGATTCAAAGCTCATGCTTACACCCTCGCACCTTTCGGTTTGCGTTTCGTCTTTGCAAGATGTAAAACTGTTTAACTCAAACCTCGATGTAGTTGACGAAGCTTTCGAGTATCTTATAAACAAAAGTAGCAAAGGCGAGAAAGGGCAATATTTTACCCCTCGTTATGTTATCGACATGGCTGTAAAAATGCTCAATCCCCAAGCATCCGAAACCATGATTGACACCGCAGCCGGAAGTTGCGGTTTTCCTGTTCATACCATTTTCCACGTTTGGGAGCAAATTCTTAAAAGCAAAGGATTAAACAAAAGCCACCTGTTTACCCTCGAAGAAAAACCAACCGAATGCACCGATTACGTGCAGGAAAAAGTATTTGCTATTGACTTCGATGAGAAAGCCGTGCGTGTTGGGCGTACCCTTAACCTTATTGCTGGCGATGGACAAACCAACGTGTTACACATGAACACACTCGATTGGGAACGTTGGGACGAAAACACCAAAGATAACGAGGATTGGCTCGATGTGTACAACGAAGGTTGGAAGAAACTAAAACGCCTTCGCACCGACAAAAACAGCAATCAGGATTTCCAGTTCGATATACTTATGGCAAATCCGCCATTTGCAGGCGATATTAAAGAAAGCCGAATACTTGCCAAATATGAATTAGGCAAAAACTCCAATGGCAAATACCAAAACAACGTTGGTCGTGATATTCTGTTTATCGAGCGCAACCTCGATTTTATAAAACCAGGCGGACGTATGGCAATTGTATTGCCACAAGGTCGGTTCAACAATAGCAGCGATAAACAAATACGCGATTTCATAGCCGAACGTTGCCGTATATTGGCAGTGGTTGGCTTGCACGGCAATGTTTTTAAACCACATACCGGAACTAAAACAAGTGTATTGTTCGTGCAAAAGTGGGACGATAAACTTTGCCCCAAAGTCGAAGATTATCCGATATTCTTTGCCACTATGCAAGAACCTAGCAAGGACAACAGTGGCGAAAAAATATTTGTTCGCAAAAAGGATTTCAACAAAGCTGATGCACATTTTACCGCCGATAGTAAAGGTAATGTTTCCGACAATGAGGTACACGAAGCACAAGACCATTACCAAGCCACGCCAACCGATTTAGACGAATACCTTTTAGATACACACGGTCACTTAATAGTAAAGCACGACCTTTTTAACCACGACGGATTAACCCGTGACGGAATAGCCGAAGCCTTTGCCGAATTTGCTAAGAAGGAGAAACTAAGTTTTTTCGTCTAAGCCCTTTCAACGAAGCTAAATATAAAGCTTTGTTGGAAGGGCTTGAGATTTCAGAAATTTTAAAATCAGATTTGGAGTATAGTGGAAGGATAGATAGTGAATATTATAGGAAGCATCTACTGTCTTTCGAAAATCAAGTTTGTAAAAGTAGCTTTACCTCACTTGATAATGTTGCTAATTTTTTAATTGGTCCATTTGGTTCAGCTTTTAATACTGAAAACTATGTCGAGAATGGAGAATATCGCTATGTAAGGGGGCAAGACGTAAAACCTTTTATTCTGAAAGATGGAGAAAATAGATTTGTTCCATTTGACGATTTCGAAAGATTAAAGAAATATGCTCTTAAAGAAAAAGATATTTTAGTCTCAGTAGTTGGTACACTTGGAAATGCTTGCATTGTTCAAACTAAAGATTTACCAGCTATCTTTAGTTGTAAAAGTACGGTTATAAGAACTTCTGAAATTAATCCAGTTTATACTTTAACTTTTCTTAATTGTAAATATGGTCGTGAATTATTGATAAGAAAAGAAAGAGGTGCAATTCAAAAGGGGTTAAATCTTGACGATTTAAAAACTATAATAGTTCCCTTATATTCTGAAAGTTTTCAAAAAACAATAGAAAAAGCTTTTTACAACGCTCAGGATAAACTAACTGAAAGCAAATCATTATATAATCAAGCCGAAACCCTTTTACTCGAAACTATTGGCTTAAACAACTTCCAACCCAGCAGCGACCCTGTAAACGTCAAAAGTTTTAAGGATTCATTTTTGGTTACAGGCAGATTAGATGCTGAATATTACCAAAAGAAATATGAAGAAGTTGTAAATCATATTACAGAACAGAAATACGACCGTTTAGCTAATATAGTAAACATTAAAAAGTCAATAGAACCCGGTTCCGATGTATATTCCTACGAAGGGTTACCATTTATTCGGGTTTCAGATTTTAATAAATTCGGGTTAAGTGAGCCAGATAAAAAACTTGCCCCTTCTTTCTGTAAAGAAAATGCAGAACAGCTTGCA
>JANYLA010000006.1 GCA_025361485.1 Bacteroidales bacterium | reverse complement strand
TGTTAACTTTCACAACGTTGTTTACCTTTAACTTGGCTGGAAACTCTTTTTCCCCTTAACCTGATAATTGTTTAGAATATCAGGGTTATCATTATAATAACCCATCTATCCAATTATCAGTATAAAGTCGTCTGTTGAATGGTTTCCAATCGCTTCAGGGCAGACAGTTTTTATAATGGCTAAAGTAATAACTTTTTTAATAGCAAACGAAATTCTTTTGGCGTTTTTATAAATATTTCTGGTTTCAATTCGTACCACTTTTCTACAGCTTGCATGGGTGTCTTTAATTTAAGTTCTTTATATATCCCACCATGCCTGCGGTATAATATGTAATATATTAAAAATTTCTTCAATGAATTTTCCATTGAATTTTTATTATTATAATGTTCTATCAAAATTGTCCCGTTTTTTATTGTATCATTTGCTTTTTCAACCATGCCATTAGTTTGCGGATGGTTTGGTTTTGTTAACCTATGCTCTATATTTTCGTTATCACAAAACTTGTCTAAAAGAGATGGTTTTGTGCATTTTTTCCCATTTTTTGATACTAATAAACGATTCGTAAATTCAAGTCCATTATCGGTTAAAATATGGGTTATCTTGAAAGGAAAAAACTCTTTACATAGGTTCGCAAAATCATCTGTGTTTTCACTTGTCTTTGAACCATACATCTTATATATCATAAGTCTTGTAGCCCTGTCTATGGCTACATACAAATAGTATTTTGCGCCATTTATAACCGGCAGGTATGTTACATCAAAATGTAAATACCCAGGCTCGTATGCTTTGAACTTTTTTGTCTTGTCTTTTTGTTCTTTTGATTTTGTGTTTATTTTAAAATTTACTAATGTCCGGTAAACGCTTGATAGGCTAGTGTCTGGATACAACCCAACAATGCTGTCCCAAATTTGTTCGGCAGAAAACCAAGTCATTTCCCGAATAGCCTTTATCAAATATTTAAGCTCGATACTAAGTGCATATTGTATTGTATGAGGCCGGGAACTTAAATCTGTAAACTCGATCCGGTTTCTCCATTTTATAATCGTTGGACTTGAAACATTATAAAGTGTTTTCAACTCATTTGTTGAAAATGAACTTGTATTAATCTCGGTGCGAAAATGTATATTTGTTTTCGAATTTGAATGATATTGTTGCGCCATTGTTTTTCCTTTTTAATGTACTTTTTTTCTGCAAAATCAAAAGTACTTTTTAACTTTAAATCGGAAACAACGTGGTGCAACTTTTCATCTACCAATATATCGTCCCTCTGGGACTGTCCCGTTAGGGACAATATATTGGTAGAAAGTAAAATACAAATTTATTGAAGTCCCATAGGGACGAAATAGCAATTTATTCGGACAATCGTGCTTCTTTTTATATTGTATATTTGCAGCCAATTAGAAACGATACTGTTTTTAAGCTAATCTGAAGCTCAATTAACCCAATATTTTTCTAAAATGACCCACTCAAAAATACTTTCGCGTTTTAATATAACTTCGTTAAACGACATGCAAAATGAGATGCTTGCAGCAATTCATAAACCGAATGATGTCGTCTTGATTTCTCCTACAGGTTCAGGTAAAACCATCGGGTTTTTATTGCCTATTTTACAATTATTAGATGCCGATAAATTTGGTGTACAAGTTTTAATTATTGTGCCCACGCGAGAATTAGCCATACAAATTGAGCAGGTATTTAAACAGATGGGAACTGATTATAAGATTAATTGTTGTTATGGCGGTCATGCAGTTCGTATCGAAGAGAATAATCTACAGCATCCTCCAGCTATTCTGGTTGGAACTCCAGGACGATTGGCGCACCATTTACGACGAAAAAACTTAGTGTTAGATGAAACTTCGATACTAATCTTAGATGAGTTTGATAAATCTTTAGAATTCGGTTTTAAGGATGAGATGGAGTATATAGTACAGCAATGCAGAAGCATTAAAAAACGAATTCTTACCTCTGCAACAGCGTTGAAAGAAATTCCCGATTTTGTTGGAGCTAATGATTGTGTAGAGTTAAATTACACTGACGGTCAACTCGAATCAAAATCTACGTTAACTATCAAATCGGTTAGGGTTAAGGGCGATGATAAACTGAAAGCATTAATGCTTTTATTGGGTCATATAAAATCAAATGCCACGCTTGTTTTTTGTAATCATCGCGAGGTGGTAAATAGGATATCAGAACAGTTGACCCAAAATAAGGTAGATCATGGTTTTTACCATGGAGCCTTAGAACAAATTGATAGAGAGAGAACGTTGATTAAATTCAGAAATGGAAGTACCAATATCTTAATTACAACCGATTTAGCTGCACGAGGTTTGGATATTCCTGAAATTGATGCTGTAATTCATTATCAATTACCTGCCACTGAAGATGTGATGATTCATCGAAACGGACGAACAGCTCGAATGCATTCTGATGGAACAGTCTATTTCTTATTAGATATTGATGATTATTTACCCCCATTTGTTGAGGTTGTTCCTGTGGAGGAGGAGCTGCCCAAAACATTGATTTTACCTAAATCATGCGAGTGGAAAACCATGTATATTGGAGCTGGCAAGAAGGATAAAATCAATAAAATGGATATTGTAGGAATGTTAATTCAAAAAGGACAATTGCAAAAAGATGAACTTGGAAAGATTGAGGTGTTAGACCATTCTGCTTATGTGGCGATAAAAAAAAGTAAGATTGTTAGGACGCTTCAGCTGATAAAGGATGAAAAAATAAAGAATAGAAAAGTTAAAATGGAGATTTCGAACTAATGGCTATTCATCAACATAATAAATAAAAAAACCACGGAGATCCGGAGTATTCATTTCTCTGTGTACTCCGTGTCTCCGTGGTTAGAAATCTTATTTCGAATACTGCTCAATTACATCAATAATACTTCTTTGGCAAACCTTGCAGAATACTTGATGCCTTGTATACATTAAGCAATCCAGTTGAGAGCGATACATCCCTTTAGCGTTGTAGTTTGCACCTTCAAATGCTCCAACTTTATCCTTATACTGTTCAGCAGCGAAAAACTCATTCTCTTTATTCATTTGGCGAGTAAATAGATCTTCCATAATGTTTTCAGGAACATGAGCTGCCCTTAAACTATCACGTTCTTTCTGAATACTATAGCCATGTGTATCAAATTCAGTCTTATTCCAAGGTGTAGGAATTGGAGTACTCTCTTCAACTAGGTCTTTCCATTTCAGGTTATTCTTATCGAATAGTGCCGTAACGTTGGGCTCCCAAGGTTCAACAGTTATTTGTGGTATTTCGTATGATACTGCTGAAGTATAGTACTCATCAGCAAGGCCAGCCATATGATGTCCCATTTCGTGAACCATGATATAATTTGAAAACTTATTATCAGCAGCAACTGTCGTGTATAGGTTATAGATTCCACCACCACCATAAGTGCGTTCATTAATCAGTATCACCATAAACTCGTATGGAACTGCAGAGGCAACATCTCTTACCGTTTTATTATCGTAGGTTAAAGCGTAGCGTTCTGAGTCAAAGGCGCTATAGCTTACCGATAGCTTTGAATGCTTGAAAACCCCATGGTGTGGTTTGTTTACACCCGATTGCTCCGATGGGCTTTCAACCGCACGAATATTGATATTTTTACTTTGCGATTTAAATGGCTCAGCATCCATTAGTGCACCCGCTAAGCGCTTTGCATCATTGTGGAATTTTTCCATCTCTTTTGCCGAGTAGCCATCACCGAGGATTACAATATCAAGTTTCTCCTGTGCTGGACCATTTTCAAGAATTACATCAACCTTTTCGCTGTGTATAATATCCGCAGGATTTACCTGACGATACGAAGGATCAAGGTCGGTTGTCCAAATGGTTTGGAACTTATTCTGAGCATCCCGTTTTTTTATATTGATTGTAACAGCCTTTTTAGGCCAAGGAAAACGGAGCGATTCATGAAATGTACCCCAACGTTCACTAGCTTCAGGAATGGTTTGCCATTCGCCAAAAACGCTTGCAAAACCTCTAGAGTAGAGAAGAATATCACTTTCCTTATCAACCACTTCATAAAAATATGGACCTAATTCTAGCTTGTCGATTAGTATCTTTTTACTTCCGCCCCAGGCACCATCAGAAAGAGCCTTGTCAACAGCAAATTTTTCCTCAGTTGCATTTCCTGTATGGAAGTAATCGTAACGCATGGTTTTATCAACGAAGTAGGTGTCGAAATCAACATCACCCTTGTTGATTATAGTGATTGTTGGTGCAGCCTTTGCAACTACTTTTTCATCCTTCTGTTGATTTGTTTTACAGGATGAAAGAACAAGACCCACAGCAATTAGTAATAAGTAATTTTTCATTGGGTTAGGATTTATATTTTAAAATAGGGGATTGTCAAATTTAGACTTTTCTGTTGATGTACTTTGAATAATCTATCAGTTTAGGTGTATACTCTTGTTCGAGCAAGGGTGAGCTAATCATAAAATCAGCAGTTGACCGATTCGTTGCGGTTGGAATATTATATAGCGATGCAAGTCGCAGTAAAGCTTTTACATCAACATCGTGTGGCTGTGCTTGCATTGGATCCCAGAAAAAGATAAGTACATCAATATCGCCTTCTGATATTTTTGCGCCAAGCTGTTGATCGCCACCCAGTGGACCTGATTTCAATTTACTAATCTGTAGGTGATCCTCAAGACCTTGACCAAATTTGCGCGATAAGGCCTCTTCAACCAATCGACCTGTAGTTCCTGTACAAATAAGCTTATGCTTCATTAACTTTTCCCAGTTCCACTCAACCCATTCTATCATATCGGCTTTACGATTATCGTGGGCTACAAGTGCAATGGTTTTATTCTTCGATTTTTTCATTATAAATCATTATTTGGTCTCAAAGATAGGGTTTATATAAACTTGAGATGTTACATTAAGGTTAAGTATTTGATTTATTTTGGAAGTTTTAACCATCGATTCTGCTTAAACTTAAATTCTTAACAAGAGTCATAAATATAAATTGATTCGTAAATTGTAAACCACAAAACCAACTACTAAATGCCATGAAAAGCTCTAAATCATTACTTATAAGTTTGATATTTCTGCTGATAGTATCAATTGGTGCAAACTATTATTTCTATAAATCAAAAGGAGATATTCATACACACATCGCTAACGCCGAAAAATTATTGGGTATGGAATTTACTCCCGCCCAACGCGATTCTATGATCGATGGCTTGATGAGCTATAAAGAGAGCTATAAAAAGATACATGATTTTAAACTTGAGAATTCGGATCTAACCGCATTGATTTTTTCTCCAGTACCCGTTGGTTATTCATTTAATCACAAGCAAAGCAAAATTGATTGGAATTTACCAAAGGCAGTTACAATACCTGATGATATTAAGAAGCTCTGTTTTTACTCTGTGGCTGATCTTTCGGAACTTATAAAGACGAAGAAGGTTACATCTTTGGCGCTTACCAAGATGTACATTGAGCGCTTAAAAAAATATGATCCTGAGCTGCATTGTGTTATCACTTTGCTTGAAGATCGTGCCTTAAAGCAGGCTCAAAAGGCGGATGAGGAGATTGTCAAAGGCATTTATCGTGGTCCGCTACATGGAATACCTTATGGTGTAAAGGATTTGCTTGCCCTTAAGGGTTTTCCATTTACATGGGGATCGAAAATTTATAAGGATCAAATCCCAGAGTTTACATCTCCTGTAATTCAGAAACTCGATGAAGCAGGTGCAGTGCTAGTTGCTAAACTTTCGCTTGGTGAGTTTGCCATGGACGATGCTTGGTTTGGAGGATTAACCCGAAATCCTTGGAATACTGCAAAGGGATCGAGCGGTTCATCGGCTGGTTCGGCTTCGGCAACTTCGGCTGGTTTAGTTGCATTCTCAATAGGTTCCGAAACATGGGGATCTATTGTATCCCCTTCAACGGTTTGTGGTGTTACAGGGCTTCGCCCTTCATTTGGTAGGGTTAGCAGAACTGGTGCAATGTCGCTTTGCTGGACAATGGATAAGATTGGTCCAATTTGCCGTACTGCCGAGGATTGCGCTTTGGTTTTCGATGCTATTAAAGGAACCGATGGTTTCGACAAAACATTAGTTGATTTGCCATTTAACTACAATCCAACGAAGGAGTTAAAAAACTTAAGGATTGGCTATGTTGCCGATTATTTCAAGGATAAATATGATTTTAAGGAGAATGATAGTATCACGCTAGAGACATTGAGAAAGATGGGTGCAACATTAATCCCAATCAAGCTTCCTGAGCAAATCCCAACCATGGCAATGAGCATTATTGTTGAGGCTGAGTCTGCAGCTTTCTTTAGTGATATAACTCTTTCAAAAAGAGATACCATGCTTGTTCGACAGGAAAAAATAGCTTGGGCAAATATATTCCGTCAGGCACGATTCATCCCTGCGGTTGAGTATATTCAGGCAAATAGGATAAGAACAAAGCTGATTGATGAGTTTATTAAGATTTTCAAAGAGGTTGATGTAATCGTCAGCCCAACATGGGGCGGTAATCAGTGTTTAATGACCAATCTAACTGGCCATCCTGCTCTGCTTATTCCCAATGGGTTCGATAAAAATGGTTTGCCAACCAGTATTACTTTCATTGCCGATTGGTTTAATGAGGCCGATTTGCTAGTTGTAGGCTCAAAATATCAGAAAGAGGCAGGCTTTTATTTAAAACATCCCGAAAAGTTTTTGCCATAAAAAGAATTTAACCACGAAGGACACTAAGGGCTTCACCAAGGGAGCTAAGTTTAGTTATTGTTATTTTTTCTTTGTGTGCTTAGTGTATCCTTTGAGTTCTTTGTGGTTAGAAGTTTTAATAACATGAATAAATCTCTTAGTACTACAAAAAGTTTTATACTATTAATCTTTCTTGATAATTTTCCATCAAACCTTTTATAGTTTTGTAAAAAATATTCATTGAACCGTTACCTTGACATCGATTTATACTTTCATAAGATTGGCTTTGCCTTTCGTTCCTTAAAAAGCAGGAATTTCAAACTCTTTTTCTTAGGTCAGATTGTATCTCTTTTTGGAACTTTTATTCAAAGCATTGCTCTTGGTTGGCTTGTTTACAGCTTAACAAATTCTGCTTTTTACCTTGGTATTATCGCTTTTTCAGGACAAATACCTTCGTTATTTCTTACCCCCATTGCAGGTGTTTATGCCGATAGATTGAATCGAAGAAAAGTTCTTGTTGCAGTTCAAACTGTTTCAATGTTAATGGCTTTCACCATCGCTTTTCTATATTTTTCTGATGTTATTAAGGTGTGGCATATTATTATTATTGCCATAATAAACGGATTTGCTTTGGCCTTTGAAACCCCTTTCCGGCATGCATTCTTGCTCGAAATGGTTGGTGAAAAGGAGTTGCTTCAGAATGCAATTGCCCTTAATTCAACGTTGATAAATTCTGCTCGCTTTATTGGTCCAATGATTGGAGGGTTTTTAATCGCTGTTTTTGGCGAAGGGTATTGCTTTTTGATAAATGGAATAAGCTTCTTAGCCGTTATTATTGCGCTAATATCTATGAAAGTAATTCCAATTAATAGTGGAAAAGAGCACGGTTCTGTTTTTCGCGATTTAATGGAAGGATTCAAATACTCCTTTAGTTTTAAGCCTATTAAGTACATGCTTGTATTGGTTATTATTACTGGATTCTTCGGATTACCCTATAATGTTTTTATGCCTGTTTTTGCTCGCGATATTCTTCATGGTAATGCTCAAACGTTAGGATTTTTAACGGGTTCGATGGGAGCAGGTGCTCTGCTAGGAGCAATTTATTTGGCTTCTCGAAAAGGGATTTGCGGAATGCCTAAGCTGATAATGATTTCAGCAATTACTTTTAGCCTAGCGCTTATGGGTTTTTCTCTATCAGTTTACCCAATTCTTTCAATGATTTTGATGTTCTTAACTGGTTTTGGAATGATAATTCAGTTTGCATCAACCAACACCCTTGTTCAAACCATTGTTGATGAGGATAAGCGGGGTAGGGTAGTTGCGCTTTATGGCATGTCGTTTATGGGGATTACACCACTTGGAAGCCTTTTGCTTGGCTCAATCTCCCCGTGGGTTGGTGTTCAATATACTCTGTTCGTAGCAGGGTTTATCTGTTTGATTTCTTCAATAACATTTTCAAGAAGGTTGCCAGTAATTAAAGGTGCGATTTGTAAATAAAATAGGTCTGAATTCAATTCAGACCTATTATTATTCTTGGTAATTGTATTTTAAAATCTTACAACATTTTTTTAATAGCCTCTCTTATCTCTTTATCTGTTGATTCAATCCCATAACCCCTAATTATTTTCCTAATCACTCTATTTTTATCGAGCAGAAAGAATACTGGGATTGACTTAATTTGGTAGTTCTCGGTTACATCCTTTGTCGACATTAAGAGCTTGTAGCTAATGCCATTTTTTTCTTGATAGTGCATTAGTACGTTTGAGTTTTTGGTAAAAGCCTCAATTGCCACAAAGTCAAATGATTGTTTGTCGAATTCAGTGGATAGCTTATTCAAAAAGGGGATTGATGTTTTACAAGGGCCACAGTTAACGCTGGTAAACTGTATCATTAATATTTTACTTTTTAGCTCTTTTAAAGCGAATGTATTATTCTTCGAATCAGTCAAAACCCAATCTGGAGCCACTTTGCCTAGTAGATCATCTTTTTTTACTACTTTTTCTTTTGTTTTTAGCGGACAATCAGTTGGAAAATAACTTGATGCTATAAAATCTTCTAACTTGTTCTTGTTAAGAGTCAAATTCTTATATGTATCAACAGTAGTATAGTGCGGCATTTCTATTTTAAGGCGATAAGGTAATAGATTTGATTTATTTATCCAGAAATCATATCGTGATATTTCTCCTTTCCCTGAATAATAAAGAGTATCATGAACAATCCTATTTCCAATTAATTCTAAAATATCATCATAAATTGTCACTAGCGTTGCGTCTTAGTTAAAACATTTTCAACTGTTTACAATATTGTTCTTTGATGTCTTGATATTTTTCGTTCTTAAAGAGTTTCTTAATTGGAGTTTTATCAAACGGTGAAAGGCTTATCAGCTGTATGATTTCG
>JANYLA010000171.1 GCA_025361485.1 Bacteroidales bacterium | reverse complement strand
AAGAGCATTATCAATCCTCCAAAATCAACCAATAAGCGACCAGACATCCCAAGTATTTCTCCACTATGTATTATCCAGAATAACCTAAAAATGGTAATTTTGGGCTTGCTTCCTTCGGGAGCTATAAGTTCAACCTTGCTAAATGACAAATTTGTATTTTCAAGAGATGATGTATAAAGATGATTTCGGGTTAAAACGTAAAGTTTATTTTTTACAACTTCGAGCCCAGCGATAAACTCATCACCCGAGATGAATTGCTGCTTATTCCAACTTTTGTGCAATATTGAATATCGATACAATCCAAATCGGGTGGCAGCAAAGCAATCACCATTGGGCGTTTGGACCAAATCAAAAATTTTACGTTGGTCTGAACCATTTGAAAAACCATTCATAAATGGCGTCCACCGCGACAATGAGGAATCAACCAACCATACACCTGCACCACCATAAAATAGAATGGAGTCCTCCCCAATCTTAATATCTCCCTTGACCGATGCAAGATTCCAATTCTTTAACGTATAATTATTGGGTAGCCATTTTCGATTAACATCAACTCCGCTAATTAGATTACGATGATTAAGCACTATACCCGAAAGAGCAAAGAGAATAAAGAATAGCGTAAAGATTAACGCAAACCACTTATGATATTTCTGAAAGGATTTATAAAGGCTCATTTTGATTGACAATTGACAGTATTTAGTTGACAATTAGCTGAAGTCTGAAATCTGATGTCTGACGTCTACTCTTTAGGCTCTTTAATCATTGTAAGCAACATCTTGAAACGCTCAGTTGCATGAAGCGCATGCGAGATATTTGCAGGCATGATGATGGTTTCGCCAACCTCTAAATCGTGTGGTTCACCGCCAATGGTAATTTTAACCTTACCATCGAGAACCTGAACCATTGCATCGAAAGGAGCTGTGTGCTCGCTAAGGCCTTCGCCTTTATCAAAAGCAAATACAGAGATATTCCCCGTTGGTCGCTTTAGCACATTTTTACTTACAATTCCTCCGCTTGAATACTCAACCTCGTTGGTAAAGCGGAATTGTTTGCCTTTTGGAAATTCGTTAGTTATCATAGTTCATTTTATTATTTTAATTGAAATCTGACAAGTTTTATTTTTTTCCAGATTTAAAATTGTATTTCACTTACACCCAAGTTGATTCAAGAATATCACCTTGTAATCCTACAGTAGTGACTTTGATTGGAACTTTACGGGTTGCTTTATCAGCAGCCATTTTAGCAAGTTGAACCAGACCACCGCAGCAAGGAACCTCCATCTTCATAATGGTAAGCGTATCAATACCACCCTCATCAATCAATGCAGTAATTTTCTCAACGTATGTCTCTTTGTTAGAGTCAAGTTTAGGACAAGCAATTGTAAGCGTTTTGCCCTTTAAGTATTCGCTATGAAAACCACCAAGCGAGAAGGCAACGCAATCGGCTGCAAGTAATAAGTTTGAACCTTTAAAATGAGGTGCATATGGATTGATTAAGTGCATTTGAATTGGCCAATGGGTTAACTCCGATTTAGCAGAAACCATTCCTGCATTCTCGGGAGCATGGCTAAAAGTTCGCTCTGCCGAGCCAGGGCACCCACATGCGCTTCCACCACCATGACCATGATTTGGCGAAGCAACAAATACTGGTTTTGGTGGTTGTGGAGTTTTCATTGCACCTGGGTTGTGACTATGTACTGCTTGGATTACTTCGTCAACTTCGAATGGAATTTTATCCCTATTTGAAAGCATCCACTCTACACCCTGACGCATGTACTCCTTTTGGGCATGGTCTTTCAGATGTTTTAGGTGGGCAATTACTGTATTTTTTCCGTTCTCAACCATTTTTGAAAGGGTTAAGACCTCGTCGTATGCTGCTGCTTCGCGTGATTCTATCTCAATTGCACCCTCGGGGCATTCGCCAATACAAGCACCAAGGCCATCGCACATCAACTCGCTAATCATTACGGCTTTCCCATCTACAATTTGTAAAGCGCCTTCGTGGCATCCTGTAACACAAAGTCCACAACCTGTACACTTATCGCGGTCAATCTTAATAATGTCTCTTTTCATATTTTAAAGTTTTTAGTTTCTAGTGTTTTGTGTTTCGTTTACTATTTATCTGAAATCTGATGTCTAAAATCTGCCGTCTGATTTTCGATACAAACATAGGGCAACCTTATAAGTTGAAATGTAACATATGTTACAATAAAGGATTATTTATTAATAAAGTTCAAATAATATAATAATGAATGTTTTGGGTGATGCAAATCACCCTTTAAAAAAAATATGGCGTTAGATAATACAATAATTTTAGCGTTGGATTTTTCAGATATCCACAGGTAGCGATTTATCAATATCGTTTACTTAGGAGTAATGGACATTTATGGTGTTTTTTTTGAGACGTTTTATTCAAGTGGACATTTGTGGTGTTGTTTATTTTTAGGTTAGCTGCTCAATTAGGTAAAAGTGTTCTATTTTTGTTGCATCAAATGAAACGGAAATGGG
>JANYLA010000169.1 GCA_025361485.1 Bacteroidales bacterium | reverse complement strand
CGAAGCTGATAGAATATTCTCGATGCTAATGGGCGATGAGGTTCCACCTCGTAGAGAGTTCATTGAGAAACATGCAAAATATGCGAAAATTGATATCTAAAGAATATTAAAAACGACAAGCGACAATAAAAAAATCGGAAGAAATTTCGATTTTTTTATTGTCGCTTGTCGTTTAGTTTCAGCTTCCGAAACAAAACTCCTTTCTCATCATAAGTCCATGCTGGTCCAACTCCAGTACTATTTACATAATTAACTCTGCCAGCAACTTTTCCGTTAGGATAAAATGTAGTCCATACCCCTTGATGGGTATTATTAACATAATCACCAGAAAATACCATTGAACCCTGTAAATCAAAATACATCCAACGACCAACTGCTTCACCCTTTCGATAATCACCAACCTGTTTCAGATTTCCATTTGCATGATACACATACCAGCACCCATCAAATAACCCATTTTTAAACTCGCCTTGGCTATGTTTCATTCCATTCGAATAGTAGCTTATCCAAACCCCATGCTTTTGATTATTTGCATAATTCCCTTCGTCAGAGAGTTTGCCATTCTCATGATACTCTTTATACTTCCCCTCTAATCTACCCTGAACATAAAATGATTCCACCATCAAAACCCCAGAAGAGTAGTAACCAATTACCTTACCGAATAAAATTCCATTCTGATAAACTGAGACTCTCTGAACTTGTCCATTTTTATAATAAGTATAAAGAGTATCCTGATATCTTCCTTTTTTCTTTTTACCCTTATAGTTTAGTTCACCCGTATCATAATAGGTTTGCCATAAACCATCAAGAGTATCGTTTTTATATTCAGCCATTAGTTTTGGTATACCTTCGCTATTGAAAACCTTTGAAGTTCCATTAAGAAACCCATTCTGATAGTTTGACTCTGAATCTACCTGCCCATTGGAGAAGTAAGTGATTAATACACCATTCAATTTATCTAATTTATAATTTCCCTTTTGGTATATAGTAGCTTCGTTATTCCAAAATATGAATTCGCCATTTTTAGCACCCAACCTATAGTTAAACAAACTTTTTCTTGCGCCATTAGAGAAATAAGTTATCCAAACACTATCAGGCTTGTTGTTCTTAAAAAAGCCCTCCTGCATGATACGTCCATTCTCAAAGTAAAAACTATACGCACCATTTCTAATTGTATCATTACCAACTATAGAACCAATACACTTTTCTTTAAGAAGGCCATTTGTATAACTCCTCTCTATAATCTGTTGCCCAATAACCTCAGTTAAATTAAGGGAAAGGTTAAGAAATAATATGATTTTCAGTATTGAAATTGGCATAATAGATTTGTTTCCTTTAGAAAAAAAGCCATCTGGTTTATTACCGATGGCTTTTTTTTAAATAAAATATCCCTATTTAACAAGAGTAGTATCTGATGTAATTTTTGTTGTTTCAGCATTACTAGTTTTAAGTCGTTCTTTCACATCAATTATAATCTGAGTCCCTTCTAAAGGATATTTTGCACCATAATCAAGAATAGCAGCTAATGAGTATTCACCAGGTGTAAGCTCATCGGGCAAAACCAACTCAATGGTTCTAGACATTTTTGGGAATGTCTCAACCTCAGTAGTAGTAAATTGCCTCTCCACTGCTGTTTTCATGTTTGATGCGACCAAATAAACTTTGCATCTTGTAATCTTATCACCTAAATTTTCAATTATAGCAGAGAAGGTTCTATTATTATCGCCCAACTTATTAACCTCCAGCAAATTGCTTATCTTAATAGAGTGATTTGTATTTGATTTAGGTGATTGGTGAATCAAAATACCAATCCTTCCTGTAACTGTGACCCCTGCACCTAGATTTTTATCAGAATTCCAAGAAGTTTGCTCATGAGTTGTTTGTAAATATAACGAACACCAAGCAGCACTGAATTGATCATTTGGCACCATCATCGCAACTTGGACAATCATTTCATCATTTGGATTCAATTCAAAGAAAGAAGGTGTAATATTCAACCAATTTGCACAAGAGCGTTTCGTTGAGTTAGGTGGCAGATAGTTATAACTACCGCTAGTTAATGGCAAAAAGTCACTAATAGAAATTATAAATGATTCTTTTTTATTGCTGTGATTTTTAACAGTAATTGTCTTAGTTTGATTTTCTCCAGGTTCAGTTGTAAACTCAAGTTTCACAGGAGCAACCTCAAAATCTTGAGCATAAAGGCTCTTGTGAATAAAAATGGAACTAAAAACTATTCCAATAAAAAAAATATTTTTCTTAAACATGATGTTAAATTTTATTTTTGCTAAAATTACAAAAAATCTTTTAAAACGAGATTATCAAACATGATTTTAGTATACTATAAAGCATATTATTAAAAAGAAGACTAATTCTAAAAGGATATTTTATATAAAACCATTTAAGGTTGCAATAGTTTACAAGTTTTATACTAACTTATTTGAATAAAAAGTATATTTGGTAGATGAATAATTTTATACATGATAATTATTTTTAGTTCGGTTTCCAAACACAATTAGCAATATCTTGTTTTGCTATGCATAATGCTCTTTTTTTCCGATCTAAGAAATGGCAGAAGAATTGTTTTACTTTACAATTTTAATCGTTCAAAGTAATTGACAAAATGAGAAATCACCAGAAGATTAGAGGCTTTTTAATCCTTTTCCTTATGTTTCTGTTTATGCCTGCCATCTCACAGGAGATTATTCAACTCCCAAAAGAGAAACAGGATGATGTTGATAAATTTAGGGAGTTAGTTTCTCGTTACAAGTCAGCCAATAACTCTCAGCAAGCCGCATTCTATCTGAATAAAATTGCTTTTACTTACTGGGAGAATGGAATCGTAAAAGAGGCAATTAATACTTTTCTTGAAACGATCCCATTAAACGAAAAAATTGGCAACTACAGTGATATCAAAACAGTATACAGTAATATTGCATTGATTTACACCGACATAGATAGACTAGATCTATCCCTAGACTATTTTAATAAAAGCCTTGAAACCCGCCGGAAACTCAACAACAAATCAGAGGTATCAGCCGGGTTAATTGATGTAGCTTACCTTCTTACTGTTTTAAATCAAACCGAGAAGGCCATTGAGCGGCTTTTGGAAGCACTTGAGTTGGCCAAATCTGTTAACAATTCCCGATTAATTTTAAACTGCGCAAAACTTCTTGCTGCGAACTATGATAAATTAGGTGATTTACGAAAAACAAGGGAATACAATGAAATGTATGCAACCTACGAACTTCAACTTTCAACTCAAGATGTAAAAACAGAGGCCCAAAAAGAGGTTACCAAATCTCAGGCAGAGGTAGAGATGGAGAAGAGGCAGAGAGAGATCCAAAGGCAAATTATGGAGTTACAAGAGCTAAGAGCAAAAACAAAACAGGACTCAATGGTCGTTGTTGTTAGCTCAAAAGAGGATAGTTTGGCCCGATCACAAGAACTAGCGCAGCTAAGACAGGGACAGCTCACCCTTATAACCAAAGAAAAAGAGAATAGTGATTTGAAAGTGAGAGAACAAAAGGCTCGAAATCGTATTCAGCAAATTGTTATTTACTCCGCAATAGGCTTCCTGATTCTAATGGTTATTCTTGCCGTTTTTATTTACAAAAACTACAAGGATAAGAAAAAAGCGAACGAATTATTAAGTTTACAGAATACTGAAATCCAGAAGCAGCGCGACCATATCCAACGACAAAACGAGAATATTAGCAAGAGTATTAACTATGCTCAAGGCATTCAAAAAGCGTTACTCCCAACCCAAGCAAGTTTAACTACGATATTCCCAGAATCGTTTATCTTTTTTCGGCCTCGCGATATTGTAAGCGGTGACTATTATTGGTTCCGTTCGCTTTCAAATAGCAAAGATCAATTCGATCCGAACACTGATAAGTTTGCAATAGCCGCCATTGATTGTACTGGTCACGGAGTTCCTGGCGCTTTCCTTTCAATGATTGGCTACAACCTGCTTGACGAGATAGTAAGCAAAGGCATTCACAACCCTGGGGCAATTCTAAAAGAGTTAAACAATGGAGTTCGACAAGCTTTACGTCAGGACGAGACAGATAATCGGGATGGAATGGATATGGCCCTTTGTGTAGTAGATATTAAGAATAGAGTAATTGAATTTGCTGGAGCGAAAAATCCAATTGTATATGTTTCGGACGAAGAAGTTTTCAGAATACGGGGCGATAAGGAATCAATTGGTGGGGGCTACGGTGTTTTTGAGGACGATTTCACCACCCACCAAATTATTATAGAAAAACCAACATGGTTCTATCTATTCTCCGATGGTTTTATCGATCAATTCGGAGGTGCCGATGGTCGCAAGTTTATGATTAAAGCATTTGTCGACATGCTTGCAAGCCTTTCGATCCTATCGGGAAACCAGCAACGCGAGATGCTGAAAAATACTCTAAAAGATTGGCTTGGAATACAGTACCAGCAAATTGATGATATTTTAGTTGTTGGGTTTAAAGTGGAATAATAACACTGGTATAGTTATTTAATTTCTGGCTGCAAAAACAAATAAGTTACATAAACTTTTTTAGTACTTATTTGTTAAGACAACGAATACACATAACTCTTAAAATTCAAATATTTATATTATTATTTAACAAAAACCTTTTTCAGAATCTAATATCCAATTATTTATATTCATAAGCACAAAAGTTGAATTTATCAATAAATATGATATCTTTACAGAAATATGATTTTATATATTTTTTATTTAGTGTTTTTTATCCTAACTTTACGTAGTTCTTAATTTACGACAAATTTTAAACTAACTTAAACACGATAAAACTATGAGAAAACTATTTTTAGTCATAACAATCCTGCTCTGCGGAAAACTAAGTTTTGGGCAAGCAGTAGCTGATCAAGCAGTAGTACCTGTTTCAGTAACATTAAACTCAATCCTTCGACTCACTGTAACATCTGGTGGAAATATTGTATTTGTGTTCAACACCATTGCTCAATACACAGGTGGTATAGCAGCAACACCAAGGACTACTACGCAATTCAAGGTTTCCTCATCAAGAAACTACAAAGTAACTTTAGCCACAGAAACACCAACTTTTGTTGGTATCGAAACTGGTAATACAACTTTTCTTTTGAATAATGTTGGCTATTTACCAACCACTGTAGGTGGAGCATTAGTTGCCGCAGGCAGGCGAGTATTAGTAGCCTCTGAGGATATCACCCTAGTTACTGGTGTTCCTGCTGGTGGAAATCATACATATTCTTTAGCTTGGGAGGTTGGAACAGTAACTGCTCCATTGGTAGGATCCTCTCTTGCCACTCTAAGTTTAGCAACTGACATCTACGTTAATAACATTTATTTAACGCTAGCACCTTTTTAAAAATTTACAAAGTTGAGTTAATAGAGCCAAACGATAATCGCTTGGCTCTATTAATTGAATACTGAACAGCTGATGAAACCCATAAGAAATAAATATTTGTGTATATTATTACTGCTTATGGGAGTAGTTTTTTTGACATCACCAACTGTTTGTCGATCGCAAACAGGAACAATCAAAGTTTCAGGCGGCGCAGTTCAACTAATTGCATCATCTCTATCTCACTATAATGGTGGTGTTACCTTAACAAATTGGAGTAAAGTTAAGATTAATTACACAGCAGGGATGATTGGTCGTGCTTGGCAGCTAAGGATTAAAGCTAGTGATCCAAATATCTTGTCTGATGATGGGAATCCTAACTTGCCTTTAAGTTCATTAAAACTCACACCAATAAATATTATTTTCAATTCATTAGAAACATCATGTGTCGTAAATGGAGCGTTTACTCTAACAAATCTAGGACAAGTTTTCTTGTCCGGTACTGGAGTATTGGCTAGTTTTGAAATAACTTTTGGTACTACCTATGGACTTGGAACAGTTACTCCACTCTTGAATACTAAATCGGGTTATTATTATACTAATTTAGAGTTTATTCTAGAATATTTTTGATTAATTTTACCTTTGTATTAATGAATTCTCTCAAAGTAAATGATAATTAGGATAAAGCATATCGTTGTTTTTTTAATTCTCGTTTTATCGTATCATTTATCTTTTGCACAGTACTACTTATATTCTGATACCCCAGCAAATATTGATGCATACTTTTTACAACACTCTATTCAATCATCGGCAAAACTATCCTTTTTTAATACGCTAACATTAAAAAATAAGGCAAATCGCTCTGAAACCTTTACCTTAAATATAACCGTACCCGATGGTTGGTCTGTTATAGGTGAAAACAAAATGGAATTAACTCTTTCACCTTTAGACTCAATGGTAATTCCTATTCGAATTTCTGTTGGCAGTAAGGTAAGGGGCGATATTGGTTATAGCGTAATCGCCTCTATAACAGACAATAAAGGAAATTCCATTCGAAATGTTTATTGTTTTGTTAAAATCCCCAGAGAAACTGAACTTGCAATAAAGTATAGTAGTAGAATTTTCTTCTTAGACCCAGTATTAAAATCATCTGATTTTTCTGTCCTAGTTCAAAATAAAGGAAATAGAGAAGAATTGGTTAATTTCCTGTTCGATGGTATCCGTACGTTAAGCATTAATGATCAAAAAGATGCAATATTTTCTTCTGATGTATCTATTCCTCCCTTCTCGGATAGTCTATTTACTTTTAAAGTATCACTTAAAGAAGAGGAACAGTTTGGAAAAAAAACATTTGGACTTCAAGCTAAAGTTTCGACTATAGATACATCCTACCAAAACACATTATGGTTTAAAAT
This sequence comes from Bacteroidales bacterium, assembly GCA_025361485.1. Taxonomy (GTDB): domain Bacteria; phylum Bacteroidota; class Bacteroidia; order Bacteroidales; family Tenuifilaceae; genus UBA8529. The sequence goes on along the minus strand of JANYLA010000169.1, from coordinate 12,969 downwards.
TATAGATTCCTCAACTAAAAATGAGGTACCATCAAATGAGTTGCCTTTAAGATTTGAACTGTACGCTCAAGGTCTAGCTGATGTAAATATTAAACCAAACTATATACTTTTCTTAGAGGGTAAAACACTTTTCAGGGGTAACTCAGAACTATACTACTACTACCGAAACTTTAATTCACGTGAAAAGAAGGATTTTTACATCAATAATAGAATGTATTTGGGTAGTAATATTGGGCCATGGACATTGGAGATTGGTGATGGTTATAGGAGTATTGAAAGCAGTATGTTCGGAAGAGGTGGGTATGCTGCATACAATAGTAAGAGAGTTAGTGTAGAATTGATTGCTAACAACAATGCACAGTCAAGTGTTGAAAATATAGGAGGTTCAGTATCCTATCATTTCACCCCTGACTTATACTTCAGTTCAGGTGCAGCATACAATTCCTATAAAACGAATAATTATAATTCGAAACTAGGTTTTGTTGGAATTGGCTTTCCAATCAGAAAGCAACATAGGATTTATCTTCAATTCACTTATAATCAATTGCAGCGAGAAATAAATAACAAAAAGGAACATAATGAGCAAGGTTATAAATTATACTATAGTTCAAGAGTTGGTAAATTCAGCTCTTTCCTAACAGCACAATACGGGAGTAAACTGTTGAATAACCCATATGCTGGCAGATTGGAACTATTGTCTAATATTATATGGAGCAAAAGTTCCTCAAACCAATATGTTTTCACCTACAACGAGAATAGAAGTAACCCGACAGCTATTCAGAATGATACTCTTGCAAGTTACGGAAAATTTATCACAAGGGATGGGAAGTTGCAGATCAGACATTTCTATTCCCCTCAAATCGAGATTTTTGGGGGACCAGCTATTGATAATAGCATTAATAATATTACTGATAATGAATTATTTAAAAGCGTTAGTGGTAAAGCAATAATTGGTGCAAGACTGAAGAACGACGCAAATACAATAATTGTATCACCAAGTTTTGAGTTTGCGATGGCAAAATTTATAGCAAACCCATATCGATATATCAATACTAGTAATAATAAAAATTCTGTTTTCTTTCATCATATAACCTTATCAATGCGAACCCGTTCATTAATGGTTATAGCATTTTACACATCAGGTCCGCGTTCTTCATTTGACCAAATTAGTTTTTTGAGAACTGGTAGACAAACAAGGAAACTGCAGTTTTTACCAACTTGGAATAAGTTTGTGTATAAAGATATTGTAAAGGTTAATTTTGGCTTGAGTTACTCAAATGATATGATTTTGAAATCAAGTTATGTAACATTAAACGGGTTATTAAACGTGTATTTACCTAAAAACTGGGAATTTCAATTTCTTGGCGTTTACGCACTTCAAAAAAGATTAAATACTCAAGATTTAGTTGAGACTTACCAATCCTTATATTTAGAGGTAGGTATCAAAAAGGATTTTAACATTAATCAGCCCCGAGTAAAATACTACGATTTAGAACTAGGGTTTTTTAAGGATTACAACGGTAATTTTATTCAAGAAGAAAACGAACCAGGACTTAAGAATGTACTTGTCTATTTAGAAAAAATAAGCTCTGATGTTAAAGGTGCTATTCCAGGAGATTTTTCTACCGCAGAGTTACTATCTGATAATCTAGGCAGGGTTAGACTTGATAAAGTTCCTGAGGGTATTTACAAAATGAACTATAATCCAATTGGTAAAGAAGCTGGAAGTTTCAGCAAAGCTGCTGGTGACATTGAATTAACAGTAAATAGATCTGGCAAATACTTATTCCCATTTGTTGAAAAAAATAAGGTGTTTGGAAAAATCATTCTAAATCGCAGTCGTCTCTCTGGTCTTGGTAAGATAGATTTATCTAATGTAAGAATCACAGCAACAGATAGTAAAGGAAGGAACTACACTACCTTAACAGGTAAAAGTGGTGAATTTGTAATTTTCGCTCCAGTAACTGACCAGTATGTTGTTAACATAAATAATATTTTTTACGAAAACTTTGAATTAAGGCAAAATAATTTTAAGGTTCAATTCAACGGTTACAAACAATTTGAAGTGAACTTTGTGTTTGATGAAAAAATACGTAGGGTCAACTTCAGCCCTTCATCTCAGGATGCTCAACTAGCTAATATTCTTCAGGTTCGTAGAACAAATCTAAAAGGTTCGATTAAAGACGAAAGTTCGTTAACACCAATAAGGGCAAGGGTCAATTTAATTAACACCAAAATAAATACTGTTATTACCTCGATTTACTCCAGTTCACAAACAGGAGATTACAATATCTCCTTTATGGCAGATGATAATTATCTACTTGAGGTTCTTGCCGATGGTTATTGGTACCATTCCGAAAATTTAAATCTAAATCAGGTAACTACGTTCCTTAATGTCACAAAAGATATTTTGCTTAAGCCAATCTCTATAGGTTCAAAAATAGAACTCAACATTAAGTTTGAAATAAACAAAAAAGATTTAGCTCCTGAATCGGTTGCCGAACTGAATCGTTTGTTGAAATTACTAAAGGATAATGGTAATATCAAGATTGAAGTTCAAGGGCACTCAGATGACCTTGAGGCGTTAAATAATACCCAAATATCTGAAGATAGAGCTAAAACCGTTGCGCGCTATTTAATCGAGAATGGCTTTAGTAATATCCAGATCCGAGGCTTTGGAAATACAGTTCCAATCTCATCAAACGACACTGAACAGGGAAGATCAAGCAACCGGCGGGTTGAGGTGGAAGTAGTGAGCAAGTAGAAATAAAGTGAAAAGTGAAAAGTGAAAAGTGAAAATCAAATACCACTGTTTTATTATTTTAACTTATCCTTTTGTTTGATCTACTAGATTTAAAGAATTGATTAGGTAATCGCAACTTGAATGAGAGTAACCTTCTCCAAATACCACGGTGCAGGAAATGATTTTATAATCATTGACAACCGATTAGAATCATTTCCCAAAAGCACTGCTTTGATTAAGCATCTTTGCGATCGACATTTTGGCATAGGTGCTGATGGATTGATGCTTTTGGAAAACGCCTCTTATACAGATTTCTATATGCGTTACTATAATTCGGATGGTAACGAATCAACAATGTGTGGAAATGGCGGTAGATGCATTACCCTTTTTGCTAAGAGTATTGGGTTGATTGAATCATCGACACATTTTATGGGTATTGACGGCGAACATGAAGCAAATTTTGAATCAACCGATATAATCAATCTTAAAATGCAAGATGTTACGGGTATTGAAGTTGGTGATAATTTCTACTTTATTAACACTGGCTCGCCCCACTATGTCTGTTTTGTAGAAGATGTTCAAAAGGTTGACGTATTGGTTAAAGGTAAAGCCATAAGAAACGGCTATAACCTAAAAAATGGAGGCACTAATGTCAATTTCATTGACTTTACAAATGATATTATTAACATTCGCACCTTTGAACGCGGCGTAGAATTCGAAACTCTTGCATGCGGCACAGGTACCGTTGCCTCAACAATAGCATATTATCTCCATACAAAAGACTACAAATCAATATATAAAATCAAGACTCAAGGCGGAGACCTAAAAGTGAAGTTTAAAAAAACCAATAACAGTAAATTCGAAGATATCTGGTTAACTGGACCTGCCATTCATGTTTTTGATGGACAGGTATCAATTAAATAACGTTGTATTTTCACATCCCCCTTTTATATAATCTTTAAACAGCTATCATATTAAAAATTTGGTTTTTTGTGATATATTTACAAAAATATTTATGATTATGATAACCTCTTTAAGAATTCTACCCACCAACGAAAGCCTAGAAATTACTCTTGATAAGGAGATGGGGCGTTTTGAATTCCATGGAAAATCGCTTCCAGAAAATCCAAACGAATTCTTCGAACCAGTAATCAACTGGTTTAAAGAGTATGTCAAAGAACCTAATAAAGAAACGATTATTGTTTTTAAAATGGAGTATTTCAACACCGCTTCGTCAAAAAGAATACTAGATATACTCTCTATTTGTCACGAAATCCATAAAAGAAAACTATCGATAATTATTAATTGGTACTATCGATACAATGATGAGGACATGAAAGAAACAGGTGAATCTTTCTCGGAAATAGTACAACTCCCATTCAAATTCCTGACCTACTAAACTCATTATCATACTCTAGAACTATATTTCTTTAACTGAATAACTGTCAGTTTTAGTTAATCTTTGTTAAGAATAGGGCTTTCAATAGCACAAGGCATATGGTTTGAACGTTATATACTGTGTCAAACCTAAAATACTATTTTATATGAGAGCACAGAAGATAATTATTCCTTTGGTTTCTGCTTTTGTTGGTGGTATAATTGCATTTGTCTTATTCAGCTACACATTTAAAACCACAACTAAAACAGTACAACCTCAAAGCACTGAAAAAGCATACTATACAAGCGCTTTTCAAACCGATTCGAATGCTACAGATTTCACTGTAGCTGCTGAAAGAAGTGTTGATGCCGTGGTTCATGTTATGACAGCGTATAATGACAGAAACACTTATTCATCAGGCAATCCTCTACTGGATTACTTCTTTGGTAGGAGTAATCCAAATCCTGAACCGATTATGGGATCTGGGTCTGGTGTAATTCTCTCGCGCGATGGTTTTATTGTCACCAATAATCATGTTATTGATAATGCTGATGAAATAAAGGTTATTCTTAATGACAAAAGAACATTTGTGGCTAAACTAGTTGGTCGCGATCCTAGTACTGATGTTGCTTTACTAAAAATAGACGCCAATGATCTTCCGTTTATTCCATTCGGTAATTCCGACGAAATAAAAGTTGGTCAATGGGTATTAGCAATTGGAAACCCATTCAACTTAACTTCAACGGTAACTGCAGGAATTGTTAGTGCAAAAGCAAGAAACATTCAAATTATTCAAGAAGGTTACGCAATCGAATCATTTATTCAAACCGACGCTGCGGTAAACCCTGGGAATAGTGGTGGTGCACTTGTAAACCTTAAAGGAGAACTGATAGGAATTAACACGGCCATCGCGTCAAGAACGGGTTCCTACTCAGGTTACTCATTTGCCATTCCATCATCCATCGCTAAGAAAATTGTTTCAGATATTATTGAGTTTGGTGAAGTTCAAAGAGCCATTTTGGGAGTTCAGACAAAAGAACTGAATTCTGAAAAAGCAACGGAATACGGTATAAATGATATTAAAGGAGTTCTAGTTGTTGGTGTTATTAAAGGAAGTGCAGCCGCTGAGGCTGAGATTAAAGAGGGTGATGTAATATTAGAAGTTAATGGGATTATGGTAAACAGCCCAAACCAGCTACAAGAACAAGTTAGTAAGTATAGACCGAATCAACAAGTTGATATTATTATTAATCGTAGTAATAATAAGAAACATTTTACCACCACCTTACGTAATATCAAAGGCGGATTAGAAATGGTAAAATCCGATGAATCTCTTTCAATTCTTGGAGTATCATTAAAAGAAATTTCCGACAAACAAAAAAATGACTTAGGAATAAATTCGGGGGTTCAGATAGTAGAACTTAAAGATGGAAAGCTAAAACAACAAGGTGTTAACCAAGGTTACATTATTACAAAAATAAATCGCACCCCTATTAAAACAATTGATGACATCAAGCGTATTATAGGTATCTCTTCTGGTGGAATATTGATTGAAGGGATTTATCCAAATGGAATAGTTGCATACTATGCAATTGGAATCGATTAATGAATTATTAAAATCATCGTTTTTCAAGTGATTTTGACTTGAATTTAATGATAAATTGGCATATCTTCGCGAAAATTTTATAAAGCCGAAATGAGACAGTTAAAAATAACAAAATCAATTACTAACAGAGAGAGCGCCTCGCTGGACAAGTACTTGCAGGAGATTGGGAAAGAGGAATTAATTACTGTAGAGGAAGAAGTTGAACTTGCCCAACGGATTAAAAAAGGTGATCAGGAGGCTTTAGAAAAATTGACAAGAGCCAATTTACGATTTGTAGTTTCTGTTGCCAAACAATATCAGAATCAAGGGCTTAGCTTACCCGATTTAATTAATGAAGGTAACTTAGGTTTAATCAAGGCTGCTGAAAAATTTGACGAAACTCGTGGTTTTAAGTTCATCTCATACGCAGTGTGGTGGATTCGTCAGTCAATTCTGCAGGCATTAGCTGAACAATCGCGCATAGTTCGTTTACCATTGAACCAAGTTGGTTCTCTGAATAAAATCAACAAGGCATTCTCAAAGTTTGAGCAAGAATTTGAACGCACGCCATCACCGGATGAACTTGCTGATATTCTTGAACTCCCAAAAGAGAAAGTAGTTGATACACTCAGGGTTAGCGGTCGTCATGTTTCGGTTGATGCTCCTTTTGTTGATGGCGAAGACAATAGCTTACTTGATGTTTTGATCAACAGTGATTCACCAAACGCTGACAAACTATTAATAAACGAGTCGTTAAGCAAAGAGATTGAACGCTCATTAGCAACTTTAACAGAACGTGAACGCGATATCATTAAACTTTTCTTCGGTATTGGTTGTCAAGAGATGACTCTAGAGGAGATTGGTGAAAAGTTTGGTCTTACCCGTGAAAGAGTTCGCCAGATTAAAGAAAAAGCCATTCGTAGATTACGCCATACTTCAAGAAGCAAACTTCTAAAAACCTATTTAGGTTAACATCTTGGACAAAAAGAGCAACCCCGAAAATTCGGGGTTGCTCTTTTTTATGTATCTATTTACAATCTTTACACTCTTCTAAATTCTTGTTATAAACCGCCATTGCCCGATTACTCATACCCATACTTGAGAATCCGCCATCGTGAAAAAGATTTTGCATCGTAATCTTCCTTGTTAAATCGCTAAAAAGGGTCACACAAAAATTTGCACATTCATAAGCATCGGCATTCCCAAGAGGCGACATCCTATCGGTAAAATCGACCAAAGCATCAAAACCCATAACACCGCTTCCGGCTGTGGTTTCTGTTGGTGATTGAGATATTGTGTTAATTCGAACTCTTCGCTCTCGTCCATATATATAACCAAAGCTGCGGGCAATTGACTCAAGCAAAGCTTTGGCATCAGCCATATCATTATAACCATATAACGTACGTTGTGCAGCAATATATGAAAGTGCAAGAACTGAACCCCAAGGATTAATGGCATCTAACTTCCAGCATACTTGGAGAAGTTTATGGAATGAAATTGCTGAAATATCTAGAGTTTTATCAAGATAATCATAATCCAAATCATCATAAGTCCTACCCTTCCGAACATTCGGCGACATTCCTATTGAGTGTAGAACAAAATCGATCTTTCCACCAAGAATATTCATCGTCTCCTTAACCAGATTCTCTAGGTCTTCAACTTTTGTAGCATCGGCAGGAATTACCACTGTATTACACTTTAAAGCCAAATCGTTAATATTACCTAGGCGCATTGCAACTGGGGTATTTGTTAAAACAAATACAGCACCCTCTTCATATGCTCTTTCGGCAACTTGCCAAGCAATAGACTTTTCGTTTAATGCTCCGAAAATAAGACCTTTCTTCCCTTTAAGTAAATTATTCGACATTGTTTTAGATTTGGTTAATTAATGGTTAACACATAAATATGAAGAAATGTTTAAACAAAACACCAAATGAATAGAAGAAAAATAAACAATTGAAGTTCATCGCCCCAAGCAACGGGAAGTGCGCTCGCTAGGATTCAATTTCCGTTCATCGATAATAATTCCTTGGCATTTGTCAATGCTGCATCAGAAAGTTTCTCGCCGCTTAACATTTTGGCAATCTCAACAACCCGTTCTTTCGCATCAAGCAGTTTGATTTTGGTACTCGACTGCTCCGAATGATTATCCTTATAAACTAGAAAATGTGTATTTCCCTTTGATGCAATTTGAGGTAAATGTGTAATATTAATAACCTGCATTCCACCGGCCATTACTTGAATTATATTACCAACCTTATCGGCAATTTCACCAGAAACTCCAGTATCAATCTCATCAAATATGATAGTAGGCAACCCAGATGTTTTAACCATTAGTGATTTTAAACTTAGCATAAGCCGAGATAATTCGCCACCTGAAGCTACCTTCGAAAGTTCTTGCAATGGAATCTGCTTGTTCGCAGAGAACAAAAAAGCAACTTTATCGATTCCTCGACCTAGAAATACATCTGACTTTTGAATATCAACTTTAAAAGAGGCATGCTTTATACCAAGTTGGACTAATAAATCGATGATATCTGCCTCAATCGACGGAATCACTTTCTTTCTTTTTTCACTTAAAGAAATGGCAAGCAAACTCAACTTATTCTCAATTTCAACGAGTTGCTTTTGCTTTTTTTCGAGGTTAAAATCAACATTGCTTATGAAATCAACTTTTGCTTCGATTTCGTTGCGAAGCAGAATTAATTCATCAATGCTTGACAATTTATGCTTTTGCAAAAGATTATATAATAAATCCAATCGTTTAGTAACCTCATCGAGTTGCTGAGGATCAACCTCTACCCTATCATTCTGGCTTACTATTTCGTTCGAGATATCTTTTAATTCAATTCGGCAACTTTCAATTCTCCGCTCAAGGTCAAGGGATTCTGAAAAGAAAGAATTTATTTTTTTCAAACTCATTTCGGACTCCCTGAGCATTGAAATAGCTGAGGATGAATCATTCGACATCAAATCGGTTACTGTTTGAAGGGAAAGTTTAATATCAGCAGCATGTGCTAATTTTTGCTGAAGATTTTCCAACTCCTTTAATTCATCAGGTTTGAGCTTTGCCTGATTCAGCTCATTCAGTTGAAACTGAAAATAGTCGAAATCTTTACGAGAATTAGTAGCATCAAGGACAAGTCTCTCAAACTCGTTCTTAGCGCTATTATGCTGCTTAAAAAGGTCTCGATAAACCTTTAGGTCATCGCTAAGCGATGCGAAAGAATCAAGCACATTAAGATGAAACAGGCCATTCCCTAAAAGCAGACTTTCATGCTGAGAATGAATATCAATAAGCAATACCCCTAAATCCTTTAAAACATTTAGATTTACGGGGGTTTCGTTTATAAACGCCCTAGATTTACCTGACTCATTTATTTGCCTACGAATAATTGTGTTGTCGTAATAATCTAAATCATTTTCGATAAAAAAGTTCTCTAGATTATAGCTTGAGATATTAAATAACCCTTCAACAATGCAGCTACGACTAGTATCTTTTAACACCGAAGTATCTGCTCGCTGACCTAGAATTAGTGCTAGTGCACCCAAAAGAATTGACTTCCCAGCCCCAGTCTCACCGGTTATGATATTTAAACCCTGATTGAATTCAATATCCAACTGGTCGATTAACGCATAATTTTGAATATGAATATTTTGCAGCATAGGAATCTAATTCAAAGAGGTTGTAATTTACTTCTTTTGTTCCAAAATTACCTTATATTTTGAGGCATTTGCATTATCTATTTCGGTAAGTATATTCACAACTCGTGCTTTCTCAGTTGGGTAGGATTCCGAAAAAAGATTAACAAGTTCATCGTTCTTTGCGTCAAAAAATAGTTGCATAAACAATAAATACGGATCGGGTTTTTCACGGTATACCTTTTGGAGAGTAGCTAAACATTCAACAACTTCGGCTCTTCCTTCAACAACCTTTTCATTCATTATGTCAAGTCCTAACCGGTGGTATCGGTATAAAACCTCTCGAACAGGCTTATACTTTTCATTTAAAATATTCTCAATTATCCAATACCTATTTTTGCGATTACCCTCATAAGCTTTCCATCCTCGTTCAGTTGCATTCTGTGCATTATTCAGAATTTTCTCTGCCTTTTGAAAGTACTCAGTACCACCTAGTAATGAGTAAGTATCGTAATCAATCCCCAGAATAATGTATACATAAAAAGCAAGTACTGATGTTAAGTTGCTTGTGTGTGTATTTTCAGAGAAGTCTAATTTTGTAAGTTCTAAATACCTGAAATCAAAACTATTGTCTAAGAAGTTTAGTACAGTAGTATTATAGGATGAATTAAAAACGGGTCTACGGGCTTGAACCTGAATGGTTCCTTTGTATTCATCAGAACCAAGCTGCTCGTTTAGGTTTATAACAATATTACACTCTATTCGCTCATCGATACCATAAATATGATTTGTCCAAGAAGTATTATTCATGAACTCGTAAAGGGCAGTTTGAAGGGTTTGATAAACGGCTCGGTTAGAGCCTTGGATCTTCTGTGAGTTTATCTGAATATTACACTTTAGCTCTTGTGCCATTATCAATGATGGCATTAACAACCAGAACAAAATACAAAATCGTTTCCACTGCATAACCGGTATGTTTTTAATGGGAATTTGTCATCCCTTGCCCCGAAGCCGGTCAAACTCTTCGGCTATAAAATCAACAATATCGTTTGCAACTTCGGTTTTTGATTTCAATTCAACTGATAAAATCTCAGATTTTTTGTTGATGATGGTTACTTTATTGGTATCGAAACCAAAACCAGCACCTTTATCGTTAAGAGAGTTTAGAACAATAATATCTAGATTTTTATTCTTAATTTTATTCTTAGCATTTTCAAGCTCCTTGTCAGTTTCAAGGGCAAATCCGACCAATAGTTGAGATTTACTTTTTACTTTCCCAAGGTATGCTGCAATATCCTTTGTTGGCTTAAGTTTAATAGAGATTTCATCAGTTTCTCTTTTAAGTTTAGAATTACCAACATTCATTGGGGTAAAATCAGCAACAGCTGCAGCCATAACAGCAATATCGACCGATGAGAAATTATTAGTCGATGCGCAGAACATTTCTTCAGCAGTCTGTACTGAAATGATCTCAATATTTTTATTCGATGGTAAAAACTTTGCAGGGCCAGTAATAAAAATAACTCGAGCACCTTGTTGAGCGAACGATTCCGCAATAGATGAACCCATTTTTCCAGAGGAATGATTCCCAATAAAACGAACAGGATCAATGGGTTCAAAAGTTGGTCCAGAAGTTACTAAAACAGTTTTGTTTGAAAACCGGGAACTAGTAAAAAAAAAATCAACTACAGATGAAAGAATATTTTCGGGTTCTTCCATTCTTCCTTTCCCCGACAGGCCACTAGCAAGTTCTCCGGTTGCAGCCTCAATAATGATATTACCAATACCCTGAAGTGTTTTAATATTCTTTTGCGTAGCAGGATGGTTATACATATCCAAATCCATTGCTGGAGCAACCATTACAGGGCATTTAGCCGACAAATAGGTTGTTAGTAAAAGATTGTCGGCAACACCATTTGCCATTTTTGCAATGGTATTCGCCGATGCGGGTGCTATAAGGTATAGGTCAGCCCAAAGACCTAAATCAACATGACTATTCCAATCACCATTTTCGGGATTAAAAAAATCAACTAAAATTGGATTCTTAGAAAGGGTGGCAAGTGTAAGCGGGGTAATAAATTCCTTCGCTAAAGGTGTCATAATAACTTTGACCTCTGCGCCCTCTTTAATAAGTAATCTTACAAGTATAGCAGCTTTATAAGCTGCTATACTTCCAGTAATGCCAAGAATAATATGTTTACCCCTGAGTCGCATTAATAAAAATTACTTCTCTTCGTTTGCGGTTCCTTTACGATAGTAAAGTTTCCCATCAATGAATTCCTGTGTTGCAATAAGAGCTGATTTAGGAAGACGTTCGTAAAACTTTGATATTTCAATCTGCTCACGATTCTCAAAAACCTCTTCAAGATTATCGGTATAATAAGCAAATTCTTCAAGTTTACGATTCAACTCCTGTTTCATCTCTTGACCAATTTTATTCGATCTTTTAGAGATAACTCTAACGCTTTCGTAAATGTTGTTTGTTTCGTGATCTAGCTTATCTAAATCGCGAGTTACAGTTGAGGGACTGGCATTTGTTTTTTTGAAATCCATATTTCAAGTTTCAATTTAGTTACCTAAAAATTTCATTGATTTTTCGTACATCTCTTTGGCCTCTTTCAAATATTCACTTTGAGGAAATTCTCCTGCAAAAGTATAATATTCATCGATAGTTGCTTGATACCTTTCTTTTTGTTTACCTGGAACACTATTATCAGCCAATAGGTAAGCGGATTTAAGAATAAGAAACAGCTGTTCTTCACGATGTTTGCTTTCAGGAAAATCCTTTACGCTATTTTTAATTGCAACAATCGCAGCCTTGTATTCACTAAGATTATAGTATAATTTTGAACTTAAATACGACTTTTCAATAAGTTTCTCTTTAAGCTCATTTAAAATTTTACCTACTTCGGTTCGCTTTTCAGTCTTTGGATATCTAGACATAAATTCAGAAAAGGCTGAAATAGCTGCCTTTGTGTTATCTTGATCAAGTTCAGGACGAGGAGAAGATTCATAAAAACAATAAGCATACATAAACTCAGCCTCTTCGGTAAAGACACTACGTTGATATGTTTTACGGAAATTGTCAAAATAATGACCCGCTAATAAAAAATCACCCTGTTTATAGGTCCCTAAAGCAAAATAATACTGAACGGTATCGGCTCTTTGTGTTCCTGAATAAATTGGAACCAACTGCTCAAAGAGGATTGTATATCGATAATGATCTCCTTTTTTAAAGTACTCAAGCGCCTTTTTATATTTAAAATTATAATCCTTGCTTTTAAGCACTTTTTCAAAGCGACTGCAGCTAATAAACAGTAGTACAATTAATAACAAAAGATAAAATGATACGTTAACTTTTTTCATCATAAGATTAAAATCAAAGGCAAATTAATACTCAAAACTAAATGGACATTTTAAATTTCTTACGCACATATAAATAAGCAGGCAAAGTTAGAAAGAATTAGTTATCGTGAACATTTTTTTTATTAAAAGTTGAATCCGTAGATTCAAGAAGCAAATGCAACACAATTGAAGAAATTCACTTTCGGATTACTAAATTCAAGGTTCTTCCTAGGTCTTCTGTTAATTTTGTGCTGTATTTGTTTTATTAATTCTTCA
>JANYLA010000139.1 GCA_025361485.1 Bacteroidales bacterium | reverse complement strand
ATCACTTCTTTTGAACATTTTTGTCCATCTTGCAAACAAATACTTCTACCATAATTAAAAATGGTATTATTTTCTAATATTAACGACGAGTGCCAAGGCATCCAGCTAACTAAATAACCAGAACCCTGCATACCATTGTTTTGACTGCATAAATTCCAAAAGATGTTATTCTTGAAAACTACATTATACCCCCATGAATAATCGGCTATTTTAAGGGCTATTTTGCTATTGTAAACAACAACGCCTTCCAAAGTTACATTAATTGAATCGTTGCCGGCATATAATGTACTATTTATTGATTCACCAAAAGTAGTACAACCTTGAAGAACTACATCCTTTATAACAATATCGGTGTTTGCTATAATCAAATTTACATTGTAATCGCCGGCAATGGCATCTCTTTGAATAATAGCAGGCGTAGTTGCGGCATACACACCATTAACAACTGCTTTGTTATCACCCATTATGGTAATTTTTTTCTCAACCGTTAACTCTAGGTTGTTGAGGTAAATTTCACCCGATTTTAAAAGGAGTGTGTCTCCATCGGAGGTAGCTGCTATTGCATCGGCTAAACCATTAAGCTTAGCTACAACAGGTGTTTTTGTTGCATAAGCACTACTAAAAGCCATAGTGCCAGCCAAGCATGCAACAACAAACTTTGATTGATTTAGAAAACTTTTTTTCATAAAATTAAATTTAGATTAGTGAATAATTAAATTTGTAATAGATATTAGAATTTTAATCTCACGCCAAATTCATATGACCTACCATAAGCCTCATTGCGCTCAAGCACACTGGGAGCGTATAGGTAATACCTTTTATCGGTGAAATTTTTAAGATTATTTGCATTTAAATACAACAAAACAGCGTAGTTGTTATTAATTGCAATTTTTTTAGAAATAGCCAAATCCACAAAGAAGAATTTATCCTGATAAACATCTGCAGAAATATTATTAAGCCAAAAATCGGTAAATGTTCTACTTTGGTAACGGCTAGAAACTCGAAACACCCAATTCCATTTTTCGTAACCAAGGTTGGTATTCAACATATAGTCAGGCTGATTTTTCAATCGAGCACTTCTGGTGGTACTAATAGCGCGCAAATATTCATCTTGGTTGGCATAGTTAGGTAGTCTATAAGAAGCGTAAATAAAATATTTAGCCATTGACTCTTGTCGCGTAAAATTGACACTTAAATTAAAACCGTCAAATGGACTTGGCAAATACGAAGAGTAAAACTCGCCAGCAATTTCAATTCCACGAATGGTACCCACATTAGGGTTGTTATATGGATAGGAGTATAACTTATTATCGTAGCGTGGCGCTAAATTAAAATCGAGCGAATTCACAATTTTTCGATTATCCATTTGGCGAATTTCATCTACATATGTCTTATAAAATGCACCAACGGAAATTAAACCAATTTTTGATTTATAAAACGATGCATTAATATCGTAATTGTGGTTAAATTGAGGCGTTAAGAGAATATTACCTGAGGTAATACTAGACCCACTGCCATCTTCGTAAAAGCGAGCATTTAAGTCATTTGGGGCAGGTAATAAGTAAGTTTTTGCATAAGCTGCACGAATTTGAACACTTTCAAGGGGTGATATCTTGATGCTTAGCATTGGAAAGAAGTTCGAAAATGTCTTTATAAGCGAAACTGGAGTGTATGGTCCTTGTCGGTATAACTCGGGCCAATATTGTTGATCCTGAACATATTGATAACCAGTATTGTAATATTTCACCCGTTCGTATCGAATTCCGGGGGTAACAGAAAAGTACTTGGTGATATTTATTTCAGCAACCGCGTAACCTGCATGGATATCTCGCTTTGAACTGTAGTTATTCATTGTAACGGTTCGCTCAAATTTGCCCGAATCTGATAAAATATTCAACACATTATTTACCTTATTAAAATCTGGGAGATTAACAAGTTTCCCTCCATAAAACGAGTAATCCTCTTCACCCCCGCTGGTAAACTCGCTTAAACTGATTGTAGGATTATTTTGAACAGTTACCATCTTCCAATCATAATCCGGAGTAAGAGCTCTTAATTTGGCAATGGTGTTATATTTATTGGCAATTCCATTTGCAAATGGATAATATGGCCCGTCAATTTCATAGGAGTGTAAGTATCCACGGTATTTGTACCCGACTTTAATATACCCTGAAAAAAAATCCCCGAAATTAAAATCTTTCTCGACATTAAGCTGGGCACTTTTCTCGGTATGCAAAATTTCACTATGCTTTACATTAATATCCCAAACTCCGCTTAAGGCATCATTCCTGAATGTAATCATATTATTTAATGAATCCTGACTTGTTCTTCCAACATAATCAGGAGGCGGAATAATTCCATTAGCATCAGAAATTGCATTAAATGAAATTGCCTTTGGTGTGTTCTCTCTATTGTATGAATACGATCCCAAAAAATCGATTTTAAAACCACCTATATTAAAATCTCCCCCTATTCCATTCAAAAAATTCGCATGATCGTAATTAATATTTTTTGCCCCATAAAGAAACTTATCCTGTCCAGGCATGCTCGAAAATTCACCAAATTCAATTGAGTTTGAATATTCGTAAGTTTTTGATTTAAATAAACTATTAAAGGATTGAAAATACAATTTTCCTAAAGGTAATTTATAATCGAAATATCCTGTAAATCCATAACGATCGTTGTCAACGACTTTTTTATTAAAATCAATTTTGTTAATCTGAAGAAACCTAACATTATTTGTACTAGACGCACCACCATAATCTTTAGTATTTGACCAACCATGTGCCAGATTATCTGCGTTTCGGGTTACATCACCATAATATGACACATCTTCTTTAGCTGTATATTCATTATGATTAGATCGGTTTTTTTTATCGTAACTTAACGATAAGGAAACCCCCAACTTATTGTCAAAAAATCTGTTACCAAGTTTAAACGCTATGTTTTTATTTTTAAAATCTTTATTAAAATCGTTGTAGCCCTGTGTATAAAACACCTCATCCTTAAGACCGGGTTCGGCTTCCTGCATTTTAAATTCAACAGAACCGCCTTGAACATCGGCATCCTGCTCCACAAGAAAACTTTTCGAAACCTCCATGCCACCGAGCATCGTCGAAGCTACTCCCCCAAGACCACCTTCCATACGCATGCCACCAACAGTAACAATGTTGTTCGAAACACCACGAATAACAATGTTGGTAGCTTCGCCATTATTGCGCTGCAACGATACACCAGGGAGGCGACCTAAGGCTTCGGCAGCATTGGCATCGGGTAATTCACGTATTTTTGCATCGGAAACTACGTTTTTTATGTTACGAGCTGCAAGTTGCCTGTTAATAGCCGCCATTTGACCTTTAATTTGACCTTTA
>JANYLA010000113.1 GCA_025361485.1 Bacteroidales bacterium | reverse complement strand
AAATAAATCCCATTCGGATTTATTCTCATTGCTAACACCACTCCGAGAATGAAAAAAGCATTATAAAAAGAAAAAAATAATACCTTTGATTTAGAACCTAATTTTTAACTTTTGTTGCGTTAGCACCTTGAATGTACCCTTAGTTACCGTTGCTGTAGCTGTTTCGCTATATAACGAAAAAGACGAATTTCCGTTGAAATAAAAATGCAGTTCGATAAACATTGTTGCAGGCCCAACCACTACAGAATAAATCTCATTATCAAAACTTAGAGATACATTATTCCCCAAATCAATATTATCAGTTGGGAAAAAATTAAATCCATTAAATTCTTTTGACTTGATAAAATTTCTGAAATACCCAACAAATTTTTGGGGTTCACCTAGGTCAAAGGTAGGGTTTGTAAAGGTTTTATCACCAATGGTGAATTCGCCTTGAATGGTAACTGAATTGCTCAAAGGAGTTGTTTCATCCTTCTTGCATGAGCTGAAAATAAAGCCAATTAAGGCTAATGTGAAAATTGCTGTTAGTAGTCTTTTCATTGGGTTTAATTTATTTATTTAGGTAATATTTAGTTGTGTTTAGGAAAAACAACGGCTAAAACAGCCCGTGAATAGTTGCATCAATTTTATTGATTACCATTCGTAAATCCTCCGGTCTATCGGCAAAATTCATATTATCGACCTCAATAATAAGCATCTTACCCAGTTTGTACGTTTCAATCCATGCTTCGTATCGCTCGTTAAGGCGTTGAAGGTAATCAAGACGAATATTCTTTTCGTAATCCCTTCCTCTCTTCTGAATTTGGCTAACAAGCGTGGGAACTGAACCTCTAAGGTAGATGAGCAAATCGGGTGGTTGAATGAGGGAGCTCATCAGGTTGAATAGGTTCAAATAGTTGTTAAAATCGCGGGTTGACATCAACCCCATGATATGAAGATTGGGAGCAAAAATATGAGCATCCTCATAAATGGTTCTATCCTGAATTACTGTATCCCCTTTACGGCGAATATCGACGATTTGACCAAATCGGCTATTCAAAAAGTATATTTGGAGGTTAAAACTCCAGCGCTGCATATCCTCGTAAAAATCATTTAAATATGGATTATCATCAACATCCTCAAAGTGGGGTTTCCAACCATAATGCTTTGCAAGCAAACGTGTAAGAGTTGTTTTTCCGGATCCAATATTACCGGCAACGGCTATATGCATGGTATGTTTTTTAAGGTTTACAAGAGTCCTTTTGTGCTTGCTAAAAATACAAAAGTTTGTTGCTCAACCGTCATTTTTTCATCTTATTTTGTTAACAGCTAAAGTCTGTCCATCGAAGTAGAAATATTGGCCTTGAACTTTAACCGGAATACATTTAACCGATAATTCGAAAGGCAATATCTGGTTGCTTTCAATATTGTATTGATATATTTCCCCTTTTGATTTATAAACCATTGAACCATCAATAAATGTAAAGTAGTTATTTGTTTTTACAAGAATATCGCCCATACGAGCACCAAATTGGTCGTATCGGCAAATTGCCTTATCGGTAAAAGCGATGTAAAGAATACCATTATTCTCCTGCATGTAGAATGGTTTTGATCCGGAGAGGCTCATATCGAGCATTATCTTTTCACCTGTGCGGTTAAACCCCGAATCGAAATGCAGAATCTCCCAATTATTTCTATCGAGCACCCAAAATCCTCCTTTACTACTTCTACAAACCGCTGAAGCATCTGTAATTCCTTTTTCAAGGAGTGGAATAGGCTTTGCTATTTCGGCAACCCGATTATTCAATAACACTATTGATTGGGAGCTTGAGTAGTAAACAATTACCCTAAACGGATCGAGCGCATCAATAAAAGATGGGTTTCCAAGAAGAATGCTGGAGTATGTCCCAATCTTTTTTAATTGCTTATCAAAGCAAACTACCTCATTGCGATTAGCAACCCAAACATTATCAAACTTGTCGGACTGAATATAACCACACTGCCCATTAGCATTGATAATGGAGAATGCTAAGATTGTAAGAAACACACCTATAATATTTCCTATTCTGTTAATCATTGCAGCATCTTTTACTCAACTCAATAAGCTGTTCAACGTACTCTCTTGTGTTTGATAACCTTGGAACTTTGTTCTGACCACCGAGTTTTCCTCGTTCCTTCATCCACATAAAAAATGTGCCATTATTAAGTTTTTTCACAATTGGCATTCCAAGCGTTATCCCTTTATATCGTTTTGCCTCATAATCGGAATTAAGAGAACAGAGCGCATTATCGAGTACCTGAGTAAAAAAATCTAAATCAGCAGGAGGTCTTTCAAATTCGATAAGCCATTCATGTGCACCCTTTGTATTTTCGTCCATAAAAATTGGTGCTGCTGTAAATTCCCTTACCAATGCTCCCGTTTTTTCGCAAGCGGTTTTTAAGGCATTCTCAGCATTATCGATTATCACCTCCTCACCAAAAACATTGATAAAATGGCGTGTTCGTCCAGTAATTTTTATTTTATGAGGGTGTTTTGATGTAAACATGATGGTATCACCGATCATATATCTCCACAAGCCGCTATTTGTGCTGATGACTAAGGCGTAGTTCCGATTGATTTCTACCTCGTTAATTGTTAACGCCGTAGGTTTTTGACTAAAAGCCTCTTCGAGCGGAATAAACTCATAAAAGATTCCGTAGTCGAGCATCAGAAGCATATCATCGGTTTGAGGATTATCCTGAATGGCAAAGAATCCTTCGCTTGCATTGTATGCCTCCATGTAATTCATAGTTGGCGATGGAATTAGCCGATGGAACTGCTCTCGATAGGGCGTGAAGCCAACACCACCATGGGTAAAAAGTTCGAGGTTAGGCCAAACTTCAAGGAGATTACTTTTTCCTGTAAAGTTGAGTATATGCTTAATCATTACAAGGTTCCACGATGGAACACCAGCAATGCTCGTTACATTCTCCTTGATGGTTTCGTTGGTGAGTTTTTCTAACTTTTCTTCCCATTCTGGAATTAATGCAACCTTTTGGCTTGGAGTACGGATAAAATCAGCCCACCATGGAATATTCTCTATTAAAATTGCCGATAAGTCGCCATAGTACGAATCGACACTAAAATTATCAATCTGATGACTTCCCCCAAGGGTTAATCCTTTTCCTTTAAAAATTTCGGAATCAGGGTGTTGATTCGTATAAATTGCAAGAATATCGCGTCCTCCTCTAAAGTGACACTCCTCCAACGCCTCGCTGCTAACGGGTATAAACTTGCTTTTATTAGCAGTTGTTCCCGACGATTTTGCAAACCATTTTATTGCTCCGGGCCAAAGAATATCCTGCTGACCCTCCCGATGCTTGTCGATGAATGGTTTTATTCCCTCATAGTCTAAAACCGGAAGACGTTGTTGAAAATCTTTAATCTCCTTTATTGATTCAAAATCATACTTTTTGCCATACTCCGTAAGCTTTGCTTTGTTAATCAGCTTAAATAGAACCTCTTGCTGTACCTCAAAGGGAAATTGACGGAATAGCTCTATTTGGTGTAATCGCTTAGTATTTAACCAGCTAAAGATTGAGTTAAGAATGGGCATATTCTATTGCTAAGATTTCAGGTTCAATATCCAAATATAGTTAAAAAGAGCAGTCGTTCGCAGAGAATTTTATTCCTCAAAAACCTGGCTCAATATTGGCAACGATTTAATTCCTGAAACGCTCTCGATATGGACTTGATAAAAGGCTAAGAGATTATCGATAATTTGTGCTCTTACTTTATGGTTAAGTTTAAGGTTTTCAGCTTCGCTGAAAGGCGTTGAAAAAATTTGTCCAATAAGCTTACTTTTCTCCGTATTGAAATAAAGCGGATGGGTTGGCTCACCATGAACAAACAAACCATTTTTATAGTCAAAAACGGGTAATGATTCGCTCCATTGATTCCCTGGGAAAAAACCAAGGTATCGGGTTAGCTGAGCCAGAAATATCAGATGAAAATTCGATATTCCGCTATGCATAACATCAAGTAGCTGGATTGAATTCTCAAGAAAGTGAAACATTGCAGAATTTGATTCCTCCTCGCGTATTGTTCGATAAACAACCTCACCAACAAATAAGGCGATTGCCCTTTTTACTGGGTCGAAAGGAATGGAGCTAAAAGTTACTTCCGTTGAAACCTCTTTTAGCTTACAAAGCGTTTGAATCCTGCGATGATAATATACAATATTTAAAAGGTTAAGCGGTTGAAAGAAAACTGCTTTCCCCGATGATTTTTGCTTTCCATAAGCGCTGTGAACCATTATTGATAGGCGTCCGTGCGATTCGGAGTAAACATAAGCAATAAGGCTATTATCGCCATACTTAACGGTGTGAAGCGCTATTGCCTTTGTTTTTAGAATCATAATCTCTACTTAATAAAAAGCAGTTTACTTACGGCGGTCTCCTTGCCTTTACTGTCAGAACAGAAAATTAGATAAACACCTGTAGAAACTTTATGACCATTGAAGTTTTTTCCATCCCAAGTTGCTTGTCCCCCCTGCGACAGCGTTTCATAAACCAAGTTACCGCTAATATCAGTAATTTTAACTGTTGTATTCTCAACAAGCCCAACGATTGATATAAGCCCATTAAAGTCGGGTTTAACAGGATTTGGGAATGCGTAAACCTTTCCAAACTTATCTCCTGAGGCAGTCGCATCGCCGTGGTAAGCAATTAAACCCAGTTCCGTTGCAATAAAAACTTCTCCTGTGGTTGGGTGAATCTTAATATCGACAATATTGTTCGAGGGCAATGGGCTATTCTGGGTATTAAAATGCTGTAATTCCTTAGAACCATCAGATGATTGCAAAAAAACACCCGATTTACTAGTTCCAAACCATTTCCGATTTCCTCCATCAACCGTAATCGAGGTAACCATTTCGGTTTGTAAAAGATATGCGGCTAATCCCTGAACCACATCGGGAATTTTTACCCTTTGCACCGTAAACTTCGAAGCATTAATAACATCTTCGGGGTTATAGCTGATAAGTACTCCTTCGCTGGTACCAATCCACAAATATCCATCGTTATCGATTGCCGTTGAAAAAATATTGCTTGGCAGGCTATTCCCGTTCCTATCACTTAATCTAAATCTCCGGTATAAGTCATCGGAAGACGATTCTATATTTTTTCCAGGATCAAGTACAAAGAATCCTTCTCCGCCTGGCAGTGTAAACCAAAGTTGACCTGATGGCGAACAAAATAGATTTGATATGCGATCGGAGTTTATTACGCCTGCGTATGGGAATGAATGCCATGTCCCATCAGTCTTACGAACCGAAACAGGGTTTGGAACCAACGCATTTGCTGCCCATAAATTTCCGCTATTATCCAATGCAACTCCGCCGATTCTACAATAAGGTTCATTCGGGTAAATTGTTTGAAGAGTGCTATTAGTGGGCTTATAATGATTAATCATTTCAGAATTCCTAAACTGAAAAACGCCTGATCCCCAGCTAGCAATATAAAACTCGCTCGGATTGGTCGGGTTGAAAAGTACTCGGATTGCATCCCTGTCGTCATATTCTTCGAATGTGCTCCACTGCTGGTCAGCAAATCGATGGAACGATAGAGGGTTCCATAGGTTTCCATAAGCAGCATCATAACCCCCTGTGGCGATAATAACCTGCTCGCTACTTACACCAATCGAAAAAGCATTATTGTTTGTTGGTCCGTTGGGATGAATAGGGTTAAAGCCTCCAGCATCGCCAAAAACAATTCCCGAAAAGTGATCGGCTATTGCAATTTTACCCGATTCAAGGGGTATTGCCATGTCTGGTTCAAAAAGCCATGTAAAATTATACTTTGTATAGTTTACCGGAATCGATCCTATTGTAACGTATGCAGATATTCCCTCTTTAGATGTAATAATTAACTTATAAAATTCTGCTCTAACATGCGAAACAGTATTATACGGTCGACCCAGCTCGCTCCAATTTGAACCATTAATTACCCAAACTATATCTTTTTGTCCTTCTGGATTTCCCTCAACAGCAATTAAATTCTGTCCAAAAACTGCAATATCGGTGCACTCTGCCAATGAATTACTAAAGCCATCCTGTTGAACCCATCGTTGGTACTGAATAAGCAACGGATCATTTATATCTGCTTTTAGTAAACCCCTTTCGGTTGCTGCAAAAATATCGTTTCCCTGAATTACGGTACGATTAACCCTTATTGTTGATCCTAAGTCTCCAATATAATAGGTATCCTTAATCTCTTCACGTGCAATATCGACAGCTACGACTCCAAAATCGGTTGATACAAAAATAATACTGCTATTAAATGTAAAGCCATTGATTCTCTTGCTCCCCTGCATCGCTTTTTCCTTGATTTGGGGCATGTTAAGAATTCGATCCTTGAACACAAAATCAATATTACCATCTTGATATCCAACGGCAAGGACTTTATTTACCTCTGAATACTCTATTGTACTTATTTTAATATCGGTTAGCCCATTTACACGGCTAATCTTACCTATCTCGCCATCGATTAAATTATACCAAAAAACACCAGTAGATGTTGCCCCATAAATTTTTCCGTTCCCTTTGCAAACGGCAATGCAATTATTGTACGAGAAATGATCGCGCCATTTTCCAACTTTAACCTGGGCAAAAACAGTTTGGGTAAAAAAGATAAGTATCAAAAAAATGATTCTATTCATCAATAGTGATTTTAGAATGTAACCCTTAAACTAGCGAATTGGAGTAATTATTATAGGGAAATGGGGATAATTTAATGTTTTCTTAAAAAATCAACCAAGCAATTAACCGCTCTGGCCCTGTGGCTAATCTGATTCTTTTGATCAATAGCCATTTCAGCAAAGGTTATGGCATAACCATCGGGCTGAAAAACTGGATCGTATCCAAATCCATCTACTCCGCGCTCTGAATCAACTATTTTTCCATTAACAATACCTTCGAATAGGAAATCTTTTCCATCTAAAATTAGGGCAATAACTGTTCTAAACCGAGCCTTCCGATTATTAACACCTTGCAGCTCATTTAAGAGCTTAATGATATTGTCTTTGGAGTTCCTGTGCTCGCCACCATATCGAGCAGAGTAGACGCCAGGCCTGCCATCAAGGGCTTCAACCTCAAGACCCGTATCATCGGCAAAGCAGCTACGATTTGTTCTGTTATATATATGCCAAGCTTTCTGCAATGCATTCTTTTCTAAGGTATCATAATCTTCAGGAATTTCTTCAATAAGATTAATGTCTTGTAACGAGAGTAGTTTGAAGGAATCACCGAGTAGATGCTGAACCTCAAACAATTTATGAGCATTGTTGGTTGCAAAAACTAACTCGCGAAATGGTTGAAGCATCGAATCGATTTATTATAGGGGATTAATGCTCATAACAGGAATATAACTAGCATTGGAGATAATATACTGCTCGTGGGGTTCAACGATATAAGTTGATTTATTGCCAACTTTCGTAGTCATAATTACGATAAGATCGGCTCTGATATTGGCCGCAATCTCAAGAACTTCCTCTGCGTAAGGCTTATTTCCCATAACGGTATAAACATAGTATCGAGCGCCTTTCTCGTCGAGATACCGACGAGCCGAAGCCATATTCATATCAACCTTTGCAAGCAGTTTGGGATCGGTAACATTTGGCTTTATCAGATGAAACCTCGAGACATAGTAATCGCAGAAGTATGAAATCCAGCTATGCTTTTCGACGTTCTCTGCTGTAAAATCAACTGGAAAGATGATTTCATCGTAACGTCTATTAATAGGCGGCTCTTGAATTGTTATAAATGGAACTTTAGAACTGGTAATAACCCTAAGCGCAATGGAATCGTTCAGGGTTGATTCGCTTTTTATACGATGCGAACCCATGATCACCATGCTTGAGTTTAACTCTGTTGCAAACCTAGCAATATCAACAAAAATATCTCCTTGGATGACAATAGTTGAGGGAAGGATTTTGTATTTATCATTCGATTCCTGTGCTAATCGATCCATTCGCTCCTTTGCTTCGGCAATTTTTTCTGTACTATCAACTATATGTAATAAGGTTATATTTTCGCCAACCACCGATGAAACGCGAACTGCATGCTGTAATGCATAATCGGCAACCTCTGTAAAGTCTGTAGGGACTAATATTGTTTTCTTCGAGCTATTCATTGATATATTACTTTTTATCTAAAACGTATTATAAGTTACTTCTAACGCCCACTTTATAAATCTGTTAGCCAACCCGATGTTTAAAAGAAATAATTATGGTTTAATAAATTGTTTTGATTAAACCTTTTTTTTCTGATATTTAGATTTTCTTCTGAATAACATTGAGCTGAAAATTGGTCTAATGTATGAATTTTTCGAGATTTTTTAAATATTCATTCCCCTTTTTTTTGCTATGTTCTATAGCAAATACGACTAAACCTATCGGCTTTAATGATTCTTCAATTGGCTTTGCACAACCTTTATTTTTCGAGATTCCAAAAATTCCGTTAGCCACTCCTTGTTACTATACTTCTATTCTAGCCGATAAAGGTAATAGGCTTTTTATTACAAACGATCATGATGTGTTTATTTATGATGGAGTAAATTATCAACAGATTAAGGTAACCGGCAAACCAGTAGTTGCCTACGATGGAAGTGAAAAAATAGTAATTGCAGGATATAATTATCTTGCATTATTAACGCAAAACACATCAGGTGGATACGATGCAAATCAATTGATTGACCCTGTAGTAAATCATTTTAAGTATCAAATCACAAGTATCGGCTTTGACGATTCCAAGAACATCAATTTTTCAACAGGTTCAAAACTATGGAAGTACATTGATAAGGCAGTTGCGATGGATTCTTCAAAACAAGAAATCACTATTTATTCAACCTCAAACGGCCTTACTTTTCATTCAATTGAGAAAGGCTTCTACTGTATAAAGGGAAATAAGGATAACATTTTTAACGAAATTCGTCACTACATAAATACTGATGAGGTGATTACAAAGATTTCGACTGCCGGTTCTTACTTCTTTATTTCAACATCAAGCAACCGCTTGCTAATGTTTAATAATCAAGGAAAACCAATCAAGAACATTTCCGCTTTTGGAGATAATAATTCTGAAATGCCTATAAATATTTGCTCATCTGACGACATCAACTTTTTTGCAATAACCTCCACTCAAATCTTTCGATTCATCAACCCATTAATGGTTGAAATTTTCAACGCCAACAGTAATCTAAAAGGAACTGTACGCTCGACAATAGTTTTAGATAAAAAACTTTTTATTGCAACATCATTCGCGCTATATGTTGCAAGCGATTTAGCAAGATGCAATTCCTTTACAATCCTTCAGAAAGGTAGCTTTACAGACCTCTACTTACATAATAACAACCTATTTGCGATAAACACAAATGGTCTTTTTCATATTTCAGATAATCGAGTTGTTAGAATTACTCCTGAAATGGGAGAATTTCAAAAATCGTGCATCGTTGACTCAAAGCAACCTAAAGCATTATTTCTGAACTCACAAGGAGTCTATTACACAACCTTAGATCGTCCGTTTTCTCTAAAAAAACTATCTATTAATAATAACCTCCTCTTCACCAATTTCTATTCTACCGATAGTACATTACTTTTAAATACATCAACCGATAAATGGTTTACCACCAATGCTGAATTCGATAAATTTTCCGAGGAAAACCCTATTGAATCGAAAATATTTAGCCCTCAGTTTTTTATTAATGGAGATACTCTAAGCCTTGTAAACGAAAGGATAGTAATTAAGAATAAGACCGGATACCGATCAAAAATTGGAAAAACATTTTCAAATCAACCCATTACCGGCATTTTCAGCAGTATTCATCCAAATTTTCAAGCATTTGTCTTTAATCGCATTCATAATTATGCAGATTTCGCTATTGAAAACTCCTTTCAAGTGAATGAGGTTTACCTTGATTCTGATTCTACTGCATGGTTATCAACCAATAGTGGTTTAATAAAAATATCTATTGAATACTTAAAACGCATTAAAGCCCATCAACCTAGTTTAATACTCTTTTCTGCATGCACAAATAATAATGGTGTCTCAACCATTCTAAGCAATATTTACTCCCAAACAAACCATATTAGAATAAAGCAGGGTCGTTCAGCGGAGATCAACCTAAGCGGAATTGGAACAACTGGTTGGAATAATTTATCATACTCATTTAAACCCGATAATAATGATTTAAAATGGTCGGAAAGGACGCCCATTTCAACAATACTGTTTGATAGGTTGAAGCCTGGAAATCATTCGTATACCTTTAAAGCACGGGATGCTATCGGAATTGAATCGGCCGAATTAAAAGTAAACATCACAGTAACCCCAAATTTCATTCAAACTCGATCTTCGCTTATCGCATTTATTATCCTTGTTTTATTGATAATATATACCATTTTCCGTTGGCGAATCTTTTATTTTTCTCGTGAGCGCTTTAAGCTCGAAAGCATTATCAACCGACGAACCGACGAACTGGTTAAAGAGAAAGAAAAAACTGATAATTTACTTGCAAGAGTTTTACCAAGAGAAACCGCAGCCGAGCTAAAAGAAACCGGAAAAGTACTCACGCAGAAGTTCAACATGGCAACCGTACTATTCTCAGATATTCAAGGATTCACAAAAATAACCGATGAGCTAAATCCTGAAAATCTAATCGACCAGCTCGATAAATTCTTCCTTTACTTCGACTCTGTAGTGGATAAATACCGAATAGAGAAGATTAAAACCATTGGCGATGCATACATGTGCGCCGGAGGAATACCCCATAAAAACAGAACGAATCCAGTTGAAGTAGTGCTTGCAGCGCTTGAAATGCTATCCTTCATGCGTGAAATTAACCTTGAGCACAATCCGGGTCAGGATATCTGGGACCTACGAATTGGCATCGATACAGGACCCGTAATTGCAGGAGTAGTAGGTCGAAACAAACTATCGTATGATATATGGGGAACAACGGTAAACACGGCAAGCCGTATGGAGTCGTCAGGCGAGGTAGGAAGGATTAACATCTCAGGAAATACCCATATTTTTGTTCAGGATTACTTTATTTGCACCTACCGAGGTAAAATGCCAATCAAGAATAAAGGTGATATTGAGATGTATTTTGTCGATGGCATTAAACCGGCACTTTCTAATAACCTAGATTTATACAGACCCAACAACGAGTTCCAAGTTCAACTTCAATTCTTACGATTCGGGGATTTAGAGGAGTTCATCCTTGAAAAATTAGAAAAAGGGCTTCCGCAAAATTTATACTATCACAATTTAAAGCATACCGTTGACGTTTACACTCAAGTTGAGCTGATCGGTAGATCGGAAGATGTTAGTCAGGAAGAGCAGCTATTGCTACAAACTGCCGCGCTTTTCCATGATGCAGGACATCTTATCGACTACGATACGCATGAGGAAATGGGGGTAAAACTGGCAAGGGAAATTCTCCCTGAATACCAGTACTCCGAAAGACAGATTGAAATAATATCGAATTTAATAATGATAACAAAACTTCCTCCTAAGCCAAAAAATTTACTGGAAGCAATAATGTGCGATGCCGATTTGGATTATCTCGGACGAACCGATTTTATTCCAGTGTCAAATATGCTCTATAAAGAGCTGCATGAACATGGTCGAATTGGTACTATACAGGATTGGAATGAGCTTCAAATCAAATTTATTGAAAAACATCAGTATTTTACAAATACAGCACGAAGGCTCCGAAATGTCAATAAAAACAGCCAGCTCGAGAACATTAAAAATTGGATTGAGAAAAATAAATTATAAATTTCCCTTGCAATTTCTCGCTTTTGAATTATTTTTGTTACATTTAACACTAATTTTTAAGTGCAGTATCCCTAAATAAACTTTTCCTTATGGATGGTGTTAAGAAGGTAGTACTTGTTCCATGGGACTTCACAGAAGGCTCTAATAATGCGTTGCTCCATGCAATTCAGTTAGCTGCTACTGCTGAAAACGAAATTATGCTTTTGCATATCCTACCCCGCACTCTTATATATCAATATCTTAACCAAAAGGGTAGTCAAAAGGAAATTCACGATGCAAGGAAGAAGTTAGAAGCAGTTGTTGAAGATATTTATACAAAATACAACTTTAGACCACAAACACTAGTTCTTGAAGGGTACCCTCGTAAAATTGTTAAAGATCTTATTACTACAGGAGATTTAGATATTAATCTTGTAGTATCATCTAAAATTTACAACTACGGAAAAAACGCTTATCAAGCACCAAACTTCCTTAAGAATATGGTGATTAAGAATTTTAACGTACCCTTTATTATTATTGACGGACCTCCAGCTCACAGCCATTACATTGAAATTGTTGTACCGCTAGATCACGACAGGAAGTATAAGGAAACCGTACATTGGATAATTTACCTTTCGAAATACTATAAATGTAATATCAACCTTATTAAGCCATTTATTTACGACGAAGGAAAAAAGAAACACATGGCCAACAACATCTACTTTACTAAAAAGATGCTTGATGGTAATAAGATTATTTACGGGATTAAAACAGCAAAGAAGAAAAGCGATTTTCGTGATGAAGTATTCAAATTTGCTCAGAATATAGACTCTGATCTCATCCTGATAATGGCCGACAAGTACGATGTGTATGTTCCGGGCAACAAGCAAGGAACAACAACAGTACCTGTAATGTGCGTTAACCCAAGAACTCGTAAATATCAGAGTTTCAATTAATTTTTCGAGGATTAATGTTTCCTTTTAAGGATAAAGTTTTATCCAACAGCATCCTCCGAGATGCTTTTTTTTTAACTTCTAAACACATTTTGTATGAAGTTTATCTTCGTTAGACAATTTTCTCTTCAGAAAAAAATCTTAGTTCTAGTAATCGGTGCTTCTATTATCATTTATGCTATTGCCATAGGTTACATAAGCCTTAATTCAAAAAAACATGCCCTGAATCAAGCGATTGCCTTGACAAATACTTATGCCGAGAAGAGTGCATTGGATATCAAATTTTTACTCGAAGAAGATCTATTTACCATAAGAACCTTATCTCAAGCAGTTCTCACGTATAAAACGATGCCCGAAAAGCAATGGAAAGAACTATTTGCCAAGATGTATGAGACAATTATCAATGAAAACTCACAATTCATATCAATATGGGATAGCTGGGAGCTTAACAAAATAGATCCTAATTATAAAAAAGAATATGGCAGATACGTTTGTGAATACTGGCGAGAAAATGGCACAATAAAACATAACGCTTCGCTAAAAGACTTAACCGGCGATGCGTTAGAGTATGGCAGAATTAAACGTGATAAAGTTGAAAGCTTAGAAAATCCATATTTCTACAGCTACTCTGGAAATGTCAAAGACCAGCAGCTTATGACAAGTCTTATAGTACCAATAATAGATAATGGTACTTTCATTGGTGTTACTGGTGTTGATATCTCTCTTAATCGATATCACCCAATTGTGAATCAGATTAGACCCATTAAAGGGAGCTATGCGTTTTTAATTGCAAATGATCTTCAATACGTTGCTCATCCTAATATTGATAAAATTGGCACCAGATCAACTGATGTCTATGAAACACTTTTTAACCGGAATGGAATCACAGATAAAATCGTGAATGCTGAATCTTCCACCTTTTTTGATAATGATATAAACGGGGTCACATCATATTTCACTATTAATCCGATTATCGTTGGTAAAACAGTTCGACCATGGTCTTTAGTCGTTGTTGTGCCTAAATCAAGCATGCTTGAGGAGGCAAATAATAATTTTATTATCTCAATTATAGTTGGAATAATTGGGTTGCTTGCTCTTTCATCTCTTATCTTCTTCTCTTCACTAACATATATTATAACCCCTATAAAAATCATTACTAAATCTCTAAAGAAAATAGCATCGGGTTATATTAGTAATGATATTATGTTGGAATATGGCCATAGCGATGAAATTGGTCAAATGGCAGACGCATTGAATACTTCAATTGATGGACTTACCCAAAAATCAAACTTTGCCTACAACATAGGTCAAGGAAATTTAGAAACTGAATTGGTGCTTTTAAGCGAGGCAGATGTTTTGGGTAAATCCCTCATTCATATGCGTGATAGTCTTAAATCGGCTCAAATAGAAGATAATATTCGTAAAATCGAAGATAATAAACGTCAGTGGACCAATGAGGGGTTAGCTAAATTCAGTGATATTCTTAGACAGAATAACGATAAACTTGATGTATTATCGGCTGAGATTATCAAAAATGTTGTTCAATACATTAATGCCAATCAAGGAGGCTTATTTATTTACAACGATGATGAAACTGAAAGTATTCATTTTGAACTTCTTGCTACTTATGCCTTTAGTCGCCAGAAGTTTATTAAAAAGCAAATTTTGCTTGGTGAAGGGTTAGTTGGAACATGCGCTCTTGAAAAACAAACCATATATCTTACAGAGATACCTGAAAATTACATAGAATTAACCTCAGGACTCGGAGAAGCTCGTCCTCGATGCTTACTCATTGTTCCGTTGCTAATCGAAGAGAAAGTGCTCGGAATATTGGAACTTGCCTCTTTTACAGAAATTGAACAGTATCAGATAGAGTTTGTCGAGAAGTTAGCTCAAAGCATAGCATCCACCCTAACATCGGTTCGAACAAGCATAAGAACCTCTCAGCTGCTAGCTAAAACACAACAGCAAGCAGAGGAGATGTCGGCACAGGAGGAGGAGATGCGCCAAAATATGGAGGAGCTTCAGGCAACTCAGGAGGAAGCCGCACGAAAAACGAGCGAGATGCAGAACTATATTGATGCTATTAACAACGCATCGTTTCTGATTGAGTACGATACAAACGGTTACATCACTTACATTAACGATGCCTACATAAACCTTTTACGCACACCTCGCGAGAAATTGGTTGGAACACATCATTCCTATAAAATGGAGTTTAATGTTGAGCAGCAAAAGGAATACGATAAGTTCTGGAATGACCTCCGTAATGGTGTTTTAAAGCGGGTTACAAATAAATTCACCATCGACGATATTTCGTACACCTTTGATGAAACATACACACCATTAATAGATGAACAGGGATTGGTTTATAAGATTATAAAAATTGCCAACAATATTAGTAAGTAGTCCAATTTCTATTAATGCATATAATTATAGGCTCAGAATTAATCTGAGCCTAGTTTTTTAAGTCTCAACTTATGTATAACATGAACTGGAATAAACTCTTAACACCAATCCGGCTAGGAGCTGAAAGTGATGAAATACTCGATTCCAATTATACACGCACACAATTTCAGCGCGATTATGATCGGATAATTTTTTCGTCGCCATTTCGTCGATTACAGAATAAAACTCAAGTATTCCCATTGCCCGGTAGCGTTTTTGTTCACAATAGGCTAACCCACAGTCTCGAGGTAGCAAGCGTTGGCCGTTCGTTAGGGAATATGCTTGTAAATACGATCCATCAAAAAGAAAAAGGAATAGAATACAGCCTAATTGCTGAAATCCCAACCATTATTTCAACAGCCTGCTTGGCACATGACTTAGGAAATCCTCCCTTTGGGCATAGCGGCGAAGAGGCAATCCGCAAGTTTTTTATCGACAATACTGAAATACTCAAACCCCTTGTAAGCGATATTGAATGGGTTGATTTAATTCGATACGAAGGAAATGCAAATGCTTTCAGATTGCTAACGCAGCAGCTTGAAGGACGCAGAAGTGGTGGATTTAGATTAAGCTACGCAGTGCTTTCATCGTTGGTAAAGTATCCATACCCATCATCGTTTAACGGAAAAAAGTTTGGTTTTTTCCAATCGGAAAAAGATATTTTTTCGAAAATTGCTAAAAGAATAGGATTGGTAGAGCATCAGCAGGATGTTTTTGGTCGTCATCCCTTAGTATATTTAGTTGAAGCAGCAGATGATATCTGCTATCAGATTATGGATATTGAGGATGCTCATAAGCTTGGTATTTTATCCACTGAGTATGTGAAAAAGCTTTACCTTAACTTTTTTGACACAATAATAAACGCTGAGGAAATCAATCGAATCAACAGAACCCTAGCAGAGGTTACCGATACCAATGAGCAGATTTCATTTTTAAGGGCAATTGTAATCGGAAAATTGGTAACCGATTGCTCAATTGCCTTTTTGAATAATTACGAGACCATAATGAATGGCGATAAAGTGAAACCCTTAATAGAGCTGGTTGACAGCACGTCGTTATCAGCGATAAAGGTTGTAAAGGAAATCTCGGTTGAACAGATTTATAACCATAAAGCAGTTATCGAAATTGAACTAAGCGGTTACCGAATTATAGGAAGTTTACTTGATAACTACTGCAAGGCAATTATTAACCCAACGAGTGCCTACAATGCAAAGATTTTAAGATTACTCCCGAATCAATTTCGATGTAAAAATGGATCTAATTACGAAAAATTGATGGGTATACTCGACTATATTTCGGGCATGACCGATATCTATGCGCTTGATCAATTTAGAGTTTTACAGGGCATTAATCTTCCGGGGATTCCGCATTAAGGTAGATAACGCTCCTTGGTGATGCTTTAGCCAAAAATGATCGTATTATTTGCTGTGCATCCCGATTATCGGGGCATGCTATAAGAATATCATCAAGTAGCGAAATGTTTCCGTCAATGCTATTCGGATCGAAAAATGCATACCCAATTAGCTCGCCATTAACCACCTTGACCACCGATTTTTCGGTACTATTCCGACCCTTATCGAAAAGCAAAAAACTTTTTGTCGATAGCCTAATACTATCAATAGCCTTTTGAACTCTAATATTATATACATCAGCAGACTCTTCACCAACACAAGCACCTAAACACTTTTTGATTTCGTAGTGAAAACAGGATCCGCCTGAAGTGTAGAGATTACAAAGCGTTTGGCAAAGATCATATTTCTCCATTAACCGATCGAGAAAAACTCTTGATTCATCGGCATTTGAAAATGTGGTTAAAGGAACATCATCGGCAGAGGTCATTCTTTTTATCTTCAAACTTAGGTATCCACCTTCATTCTCGTAATAATACATTCCCAGCTGATTGCCAGTTCGTCTTCCTGCTCGGTTAAAAATAGGTTTGCTCTTTTTTATCTCCTCCGTTTCAACAAGTAAAGCAATCAGTTCACTTCCTGTAATTTCATAGCTAATATCGGCAATTCGTGCTCGCATCTCGCCTGCACGAATTGTTTTGGCAGTTCCAAGATGTTGCTGAATTCGATGACGAATATTTATGCTTTTTCCGACATAAATTAGAACACCCCTATCATCGTAGAGGTAGTAAACACCTGTGTCCTCTGGGATTTTCGAAATAAGTGATAAATTAAGATTAGGATGTAACCCTTTTTTATCAGGAATGGTGCTTAGGGCATCTGAGTCGGAGCTCTTATTAACTGAAAGAAGGAGTTCGAGAAGTTTCACTGTTGCTAAGGCATCGCCCGCTGCTCGGTGCCGATCGGTAATTCGAATACCTAAATCATTACAAAGATTTCCAAGGCTGTACGATGATTTCCCAGGAATTAACTTCCTACTCAAACGAACCGTGCAGATTGTTTCGCGCTCAAACTCGTAACCCAGCTGCTTAAACTCGCTTTGAATAAAACGATAATCGAACGGTGCGTTGTGTGCCACAAAAACCCGACCCTCGGTTAGTTCAACAATTTTACGGGCAACCTCAAAGAATCGCGGTGCTTTTGCTACCATATCATCGGTAATGCCAGTCATTTGGGTTATATAGTACGGAATCGATCGTTCGGGGTTAATAAGCGTGGTGAACTCATCGATTACCCTCGACCCATCGTGAACGTAAACGGCTATTTCGGTTATCTTATCACGTTGGTGATTTCCTCCTGTGGTTTCAATATCGATGATGGTGTACATTAAATAAGTATTTGAAAAGAGAGAGTTTAATATTGCGATAAATGTATAAATTTTTATTCTGGCTTAAAAAGAAGCTTCGCTGTTATATAATAACTCCATATTCACTTCAATGTCAAATTGTAAACACCTAATTTATTCTCTAATTTAAAAAAAACTGTTTATTCTCGGATTTGATTTCATATCTTTAGTTTCTTATAGTGGGAATGTTAACAATATGATTTATTTAATGTTTTATCAATAAAAGAAAACAATGTTGCCCGATTACCATATGCATACCTATTTATCTGATGGAAAAGATACCCACGAGGATATGGTGGCATCGGCTGCGTTTAAAGGTATTCCTGAAATTGGTTTTTCCGATCATATCTGCTTAAAACCGGTAGGTTGGGCTATGGATTTGAACAATATCCCCGTAATGATCGAAAAGGTTAACTCGTTAAATCAAGATGAAAAAAATCCTGTACTGGTGAAAATCGGGGGTGAAATCGATTTTGTTCTAGGTATGGAAAAAGAGATTGCCGCATTGATAAACTCCATTCCCTTTGATTACACTATTGGTTCGGTTCATTTCATTAACGACTGGAATTTTGATACTGATATTAGACCATACGATCAGATTAGCATTGATAAGTTTTATACCGATTATTTTAAGCTCGTACAGCAATCGGCAAAGTCGGGTTTATTCGATGTAATTGGACATTGCGATTTGGCTAAGAAATTTTGTTACTACCCAACGTTTCGTCTGGAGCGTCTTTATGAAGAAACAGCAAAAGTTTTTAAAAAATCGGGCGTGGTTGTTGAACTTAATACCAGTGGGCGAAACAAACCCTGTGCAGAATTTTACCCATCTGCCGTTTTTCTCGAAAAATTGGCCAAGCATAAAGTTCCAATTACCCTAGGTTCAGACGCTCATGTTGAGCAGAATATTGGGCAGTATTTTGATGAAGCAATTTCTGAACTTAAAGCTTTAGGCTACAAGGAGATTGTAAAATTTACCAAACGAAAGAGAGAAACACAAAGAATCTGAACCGATTAAAGCATTTCCACTTTAAAACCTAATACAAGGATATCATCGACCTGTTTTTGGTTTCCCATATAGGTATCGAGGGTTTGAGAAAGCACTTTCTTCTGCTCGCCAAGCGTCATGTGTTGCAGATTAATCAATAGCTTTTTAAAGTTCGCAAGCAAAAACTTGTGATTTTTTTCTCCTCCAAACTGATCGCAGTAACCATCGGTCATCATGTAAATGGTATCGGTATCAATAAGAGTAACCCGGTGAGTGGTAAAAGGTTTTTCGCCAATTACGTAGTACCCAATTGGCATCTTATCGGCCTTAATTTCGTAAAGTTCAAAACTCTCCGATTCAACCTTATCATTAAAATACTCCAATGGTTTCGATTCGGCAGATTTTTTTCTGCAAATCATGATTGGCATAAACGCCCCAGCATATTCTAACGTACCTGTTTTTTTATCGATTATAGCCAACGACAAATCTAATCCATCAACCGAATCGCCCTCGTTTCCGGTTTGGTTTAGCGATGCAATTATTAAACTTCGAAGTTTAAAAAGGATATCCCCTGCCGATACATTGTGCGCTAATGCGGTTAACTCCTTTAAGTGCGTAATGCTAAGCATGCTCATAAAAGCACCAGGAACTCCATGACCAGTGCAATCGGCGGTAGCCACAACAAGTCGCCCATCGTGCAATTCCGAAACCCAATAAAAATCGCCGCTTACAATATTTTTGGGTTTATAGTGGATAAAATACTCCTTTAGTAATTTTCCAATAACCTGTTCGCGAGGGAAAACGGCCGATTGAATGCGGCTGGCGTATCGGATACTATCGGTAATCAATTTTTGCTGATCAGCGATCTGATCGCGCTGGCGGGTTGCAATATCGCGTTGATTCTCAATCTCCTGTTTTTGCTTCTCGATCTCGCTTTTCTGAACAGTTAAGACCTGATTCGTTTTTTTCTTCTCCTTATAGTAGTAGAAAATAACCGATGCGAGTAAAAGTGTTAGAAATAGAGCTATTGTAGTAAAAATGGTAAACATCTGTTGCCGTTCAAGCTTTGCTTGCTGAACAGCATCCCGCTGCTTGGTGATAAGCTCCTGCTCCTTTTCACGTTTATCAAAATCGTACTGCATTTCGAGGCGTGCAATTTCGCTTGAGTTAATGCTATCCTTAAGCGATGAATACAACGTTTGGTATTCAAGCGCCTTGAGGTAATTCTTTTGTTTAATTTGCGCCTTGGATAAGCTTAAGTACGAATCCTTAATATCCAATAAAAGCTTGTGCTTTTGGGCAATACGTAATCCCTTATCAATATAGCTGATTCCTAGCTGTAAATTATTTTTAAGAATCATTGTCTCTCCTAAATACCGATGTAGCATCGATAAGTCCAAACTATCATTAACCTGACGTTTCAGCTCTAATGCACGGTTCAAATCTTTTTCAGCATTTGCTAAATCGCCCTTTTCAAAACAAATTATTCCGAGCGACAAATGGTTTGCTGCTTGTCCTTGGATATTATGATTTCGAATGTTAATATCAAGAACCGTTTGCGTGTTCTCAATCGCTTTATCGTAAATGCCTAAGTGTTGATAAATGCTACCCAATTCGGATAGCGAAAGGGTTATACCATTTGTACTTCCTGTTTTCTGCTCAATTTCTCGGTATTTCAGCAAGGCTGGTTCTGCGTATTGTATTGCCTTTTCGTATAAACCAAGTCGCTTAAAAAGTCGTGCTATACTTAATGATGTCCAAGCGATACCCTCCTGTTCATCGAGCTTTTCGTAAATGGCAAGCGCCTGAAGAAAATATTCGATAGATTTTTGGTAGCTGCCAAAGAGGTTATATATCGACCCAAGATTTCCCAAGGAACGCGCTATTTCAATTTTATTCTCAACCTTTTGATTTATTTGCAACGCTTCCTTGTAAGCATCAAATGCTTGCAGATTATTGCTTTTAAGCTGGTATACATTCCCAATGCGATTTAAACCTAGTGCAGTCCACTCATCGAGATTATTGTGACGAGCGATTTGAAGCGATTTATTGAGGTGAATTATTGCAAGTTCAAAATCGTTCCTGCTGTAATAGCAGTATCCCAGAAGATGCTCGGCCTTAGCTATGCTGTACTCCGTGTTTATTGCATTTGCTATGTCGAGGGCTTGCTGCGCAATAATTACTGCTGAATCGGGATTTGTGGCGCGTAATTTCTCGCATTTATCAAAAAGAAAAAATAGTTTATCTTCATCATTAACTGCAACTTGATTCTCTGAAAAAAGTTGGGATGAAAATACGAAGGCGATTAATGCACAAAGAAGAAAACGATAACTTTTCATCTTTAAACTCATATTAATTGGCTATGCGATTGCTCTAAAACATTCCTGTTAAAGTTATGCTATTGCAATAATATTTTGGAATATTCTTTTAAAA
Source organism: Bacteroidales bacterium (assembly GCA_025361485.1). GTDB lineage: Bacteria > Bacteroidota > Bacteroidia > Bacteroidales > Tenuifilaceae > UBA8529. The sequence goes on along the minus strand of JANYLA010000113.1, from coordinate 29,322 downwards.
AGTTATCAAGATTTAAAGAATAAAAACAACCTGCTTAAAATGAGTTTTATTCTATTAAAACATTTCGTATTTTTAACCGAATAAACAGTGATTAATTTGGTGTGTTTTTCCACGGTCTAAGAAAAATCCATTATTATTCTTATTAATACAATAACTATGAAGATAGCGTTTAAGAATATGATCAGAACAAAGATGCTGGTTTATGTTTTAATAACTACCATTTCTGTTCTTGTAGTAGTTGGTGCATTTGTAGCTTATCGATTAAATAAGATGGCGCTAAATAATGCGATCTCGATTGCCCAAGGAGAAGCCCAAAAAACTGCTAACCTTGTTAGAGCAGACCTTGAATTTGACCTGGGTTTTGCCCGTTCTTTAGCAAATTCATTAGAAACTTATAACAAATACGATACTGAAAAGTTAGATTCTATTTTCGTAACAACTCTTAAAAATCAAGCGAAAGAAAATCCAAGATACATGACTGTTTGGTGCACTCTTGAGTATTCATTGATAAAAAAGGGTTATACTCAAAATTATGGAAGAAGATCTTTTACGGCATTCCTTAAAAATGGAGTTCCATTCATTGAGGTTCAACACAAAAATGTAACTGGCGATATAACCACGAGTCCATACTACCACTCAAAATCGCTCAACAGTGAATTGGTTCTCGATCCGTATGTCTTTCAGCTTGAAGGAAAGGATTACCTTGCTACTACAGTTAGCGTTCCTGTTCATCGGAATGGAACATTTCAAGGGTTAGGTGGAGTGGATCTTGAACTAGGTAAATTTCAGAAAATTATTGATCAAACGAAGCCCTTCCCAAATACTACCGTCTCGCTCCTTTCGAACAATGGAACTATAATCGCCCACACGAATATTGATTTTGTTAAAAAAACTCTTAAGGAAATAGCTCCCGAAGAGGATATTGAGAATCAAATATCCGATAAAATAAAAAACGGAAAAGGCATCACTTTTTATACAAGTAATGGTGGTGAAAAACAGCTTGTTATTTATACCCCAATTCAGGTTGGACAAACACCCTCGCCTTGGTCAATTCGGCTATCAATACCTGTTAACGTAATAATGAGCGAGGCACGTTCATCTTTATTTAGCGTATTAATTGTTGCCATATTGGGATTAATCATTTTAGGCGTTGTAATATGGCTGATTGCGCGTTCAATAACGGAGCCTATTCAAAGAACTACGGATCTTTTACAAAACCTTGCGCAGGGAGATATTGATAAATCGAAAAAGGTTTTTGTTACCAGTGGCGATGAGATTGAGGCTGTGGCTAAATCTGTCAGTAAAGTAATTGATGGGCTAAATGTTACTGAAAATTTCGCTCGTGAAATTGGCAAAGGCAATCTTGATGCTCAATTTGAATTGCTCGGGGAAAAGGATACTCTTGGTAAATCCCTACTTGAGATGCAGAAAAGTTTAAAGCATGCTCGCGAAAGTGAGATTGAAAGGAAGAATGAAGAGGAGAAACAGAATTGGGCAACAAAAGGAATAGCAATGTTTGGTGATATTCTGCGTCAGAATAACGATAACCTTGCCGAGCTGTCCTATAATATCATCCGAAATCTAGTTAGCTATACAACTTCAATACAAGGTGGTGTTTTTATATTGAATGATAATGATAAGGACAATCCTGTTGTTGAGATGACAGCCTGTTATGCTTACGATAGACGCAAATTCCTCGAAAAAAATGTAGCCGTTGGCGAAGGATTGGTTGGAAGATGTTTTACTGAAGGAAAATCGATTTTTATGGTTGATATCCCAAAGGACTACATCAGCATTACATCCGGTTTGGGAAAAGAAAATCCTCGATGTCTCCTACTCGTTCCACTAAAGATTAACGATGAGATACTCGGTGTTATTGAGATGGCAACCTTTAAGATTTACGAAAAGCATCATATTGAATTTATCGAGAAGGTAGCAACAAGTATTGCTGCTACAATATCGAGCGTTCGCATTAATATCCGCACTGCCGAGCTACTTGCAAAATCGCAGCAGCAGGCAGAAGAGATGTCGGCACAAGAGGAAGAAATGCGTCAGAACATGGAGGAGCTGCAAGCTACTCAGGAGGAGATGGAGCGCAAGCGACATGAACAGGAACAGGTTCAGGCCGAACTCCGTGAGGATAAATCGCTCCTTGATGCTTTGCTCAAAAACTCTCCCGATTTTATCTTTCAAAAAGATACGAGTGGAAAATACGTTCATGTAAGCGAATCCATGCTCAGCCAATTCAATGCATCGAGCCCTGAAGAGGTGGTCGGATTATCGGATTTCGATCTTTTGGGAAGAGAGCAAGCCGCAAGAACCTATCGCGACGAACAGGATGTAATTAGAACCAAAACACCAATAATTAATAAAGTTTACCTCGAAACCATGAACGATGGGATTGAGCATAAAATTGCTGTGACAATTCTTCCGCTTATTGATGAAAAAGATGGTATTATCGGAGTGCTTGGAATAACTAAAATTATTACCGATTTGTAAATTGTAACTTATTTAAATGCCTGATATCACTTAATATCAGGCTTTTTTCATTTTTGTATTTAGAAGTAGTTCTAAACGTAAGATTTCAGAAGTTTAATCTCATCGGCCCAAATCGTTTCATCGGGGGTTTCAAGGATTAGAGGAATATCATCAAAGCGTGAATCGATCATTATTCTTTTAAAAATATCTATTCCAAGAAATCCTTTCCCAAGACTATCGTGCCTATCGACCCGGGTTGCAAGTTCCTTTTTTGAATCGTTGATATGCATCCCTTTTAGGTACTTAAAACCGATTATGGAATCGAACTTAGAGAAAGTCTCCAAAAAGCCTTTTTCGGTCTTAATATCGTAGCCTGCGGTAAATGTGTGGCAAGTATCGAGGCAAACGCCAACTCGCGATTTATCCTCTACATTATCAATAATCATTTTGATATGCTCAAACTTGTAACCAAGATTACTTCCTTGCCCCGCAGTATTCTCGATAACCGCAATAACGCCCTTCGTTTTATCCAGGACAAAATTGATGCTTTCGGCAATTCGCTTTAAGCACTCCTCATCGCTGATTTTTTTTAGCGAACTTCCAGGGTGAAAGTTTAACCTATCAAGTCCTAGCTGCTCACAGCGTAGCATCTCATCAAGGAAAGCCTCTCTTGATTTATCCAATCCTTCCTTTTCAGGGTGCCCTAAATTGATTAGGTAGCTATCATGCGGAAGTATTTGAAATGGTGCATACCCATGCTGCTCACAGTTTTTCTTAAACTTAACAATACTTTCCTTGGTTAAAGGCGCTGAACTCCATTGCCGTTGGTTTTTAGTAAAGAGAGCAAATGCTGTTGCCCCAATGCTATGCGCATTTACAGGTGCATTCTCAACACCGCCCGATGCGCTTACGTGTGCTCCGATATATTTCATGTTCGTGTATTCTATAATAACAAATCTAAGAAATTTTTACTTCAACCATTATAACATTGAGAGAATACAATTGTTCTAAAAGGAAATTCTCCCTGATTTATTAAACTCTTTATCGTTCGTAATGTATCTTTGTAAAAACAACGGCAATGAACAACAATATTTCAGGTAAATGGATTTTCACCGAAGAGTTTGAGTGCGGCATAGATAAAGGCTTTGCATTCTTAACACAGGACGAGGACACAATTACAGGTTATCTTGAATACGAAGAATCAATAGAGGACGATGAACCATTCATGGTCAGGCAGGAAATTGTGGGTACAATTCACAATAATCAAATCCATTTAAAAGGGGAAAAGGCGTTGACACCTGATGGAACACCATTAAATGATTACAACCTCGATATGCTTGAAGGCACACTAACCCACGAAGGTAAAATTGTTGGGCATGGCTTCGATAGCGAGGATATTTGTGGGGTTTTTGTGCTTGAGAAAGAATAGTAATGGGGAACTACTTATCCCAAATCTGAATAAGGGTTTTAAAATTCTCTATTTTGACTAAATAGTATAATGTCCAAAAGATAATCCAGCCCAAAGCAAAAACTAAAAATATCAATCCCATAATAGATATAGGCATCTTATCAGAATCAATAGTAACAAAAGTGATTAACATTAAGTATAAAAAGGATCCAACAATATTAAATACGATCGAATTTTTAACACTCATACACCATACTCCAGTAAGCATATTATACCCTATTAGTTTATCGGTTATAAGCACACGCCCCTCCTCTGTTTCGTGAATTTTTATCTGGATTGTAGAATCAAGTTTAACAAAAATATCTCCGTATTGCTCTTTAACCTGATAGTTGTATTTCTTCAATTTAGATTTTAGCTCTTCCCTATGTATCATTTTTTGAACTATTTAAATGTTTAAGTAAATATAACAAAAAGGGTAAAACCAATAGATCTTACCCCTTTTGCAAAATAGAAAATGCGTTATTTATTCACATAACTCTTTGGATCGAGCGCTTTAAAATTCCACTGTTTTAAGAAAGTTGATACTTTCTTGGGATCATAGCCTTTGTCAAGTTCCAATAAACCAGAATCCTGAGTATGAAGCAACTTTCCGTTACCATCAAGAATTACAAAAACAGGGAATCCGAATCGTTGTGGGTTTTGTAAAGTATTAAGAACATCGAGGTTCTTATTTTCCTTGCTATAGTTCAAGAGAAGATAAACATAATCGGCTTTAATAATGGAATCGACTTTAAAATCAGTTGTTGCCATTTTATGAAACTTCATGCACCATGAGCACCAGTTGCCTCCAACTTGAATTAGCACGTGCTTTCCTTCGGCCTTTGCCTTTGCAACAGCAATCTTCAAATCACCTTTTGCATCGGCGGCAGGATTGTAAGGTTTCTCTTGAGCAAAAACAAAAATTGCTGCAAGAATAAAAATTGAGGTGATAATCGTTCTCTTCATCATGATAAAGTTAATTTGAAAATATTTAATTGATTAGCTTGTACACGTTGATATAGACAAATACAATCGGAAATAGTTTAATTTTCTCAACTTTTTTACACAAAAAAACCCGTGATTTCTCACGGGTTTTAATTAATAGCATTAGGTAATTATTGCTTAATAACTTTAATTGTATGACGCTTAACCCCATCGTTTACAACTAAAACGTACACTCCGCTTTGGAAATCTGAAAGATCAACCTCATTCGAAGTTTGGCCATTTGGTCTAGAATATACCTTAGCTCCAGTTATTGAGTAAACATCAATTGATCTTACATCTCCTTCACTTTGTATTGTTAATCTACCACTTGTAGGATTTGGATAAGCACTAATAATTCCGAAATTATTCTCAACATTCAGCTCGGTTGCTTGAGGTGCTGCTGCTCCGCTAATTGTTATTCCAATATTAGGACGATAACTTGTAACCGAACCATTCCCTGTTGGGGCGGTGTTGTCGGCTCTAATATACATATGTTGGTTAGTTGCTGATGTGTAGCGAACTGCTGGACCAGTACTTGAACCAGCGCCTGTTCCGCCATAATTAGTTTCAACAAGAACCAAAAGATTATTGGTACCACCTGTAAAGTTAAAGGCCGTTGTTAAACTAAATTCTTTCCAAGCATTCGCTGTTGTTCCAGCCATTGTTCCGCTGTAAACAAGGGTTGCACCTGAGATTGAACTTGCCCAAGTTGTAGCACTCAGAGCAATAGCTGTTGTGTGCTTAATATAAATCTTTACTGGTACGTTGTTGGTAGTAGTTAAAGTAGGATACCAAGCCAACTTACTTATTGATCCAACTACACCAATCTCGGCTGCAGTATAGATTGATGCACTTCTCTCATACCCATAGTAACAGTTGATTGGATAACTTTGAGTTGCAGTTCCTGTTCCTACAATTACAGTTCCACCACTACCACCGGTCAAGGTTGTTAAAGATTGCTGTGCACCATAAGCCGTTCCGTTTGCGTTGATTGCATACGCTCTAACATAATAGGTGGTAGTTGCAGCAAGTCCGGTCATATTTGCTGTGAACGTGCCAGTTCCAGTGCCACTAGTAACCTTTGTGTTAGAAGTTGTAGGCGTTTGAGTTGTAGCATAGCAAATACCTCTTTCGGTAACCGTTGCACCACCATCGGCAGTTACGTTTCCACCACTAGTTGCTGAACTAGAAGTAATACTCGAAGCAGCAGTTGTAGTAACCGTAGGAATAGTTGTTGCAGCACCACTTGTAATCGAGATGTTATCGATATACCAGTAATCGATTTGGTATAAATCACCAACTGCAACAAGAGCAAAATAAGTAGTTGCAGAATTAAGGTTTGTTGTAACAGTTACATTAACAGTTGCAGCAGCAATGTTTGTTGCAGATGAAGCAACCGACCAGCTAGTATTTGTCCAAGTAGTTTTATCATTCGATGTTTGAACTCTCAATGTAACACCTGCAGCATAAGCATCGAGCATGTGTTTGAATGAGAAAGTAACTGAGCTAACACCAACAGTGTTTACTGCAGGAGTGATAATCCTTGCTGTTGCTGGGTTAACTTGTTGGTAAGTACACTTCAACTCGTAAGCAGCACCACCAGCATTGGCTGTGTTCGACATGCTCCAACGCTCAGTAATGCCTGTTCCAGTATTTTGAGTTGTCCAGTTAGTAGGAAGAGTAGATGAAGCAAAGTTTTCAGTAACAGGAAGTGTTAATGAAGTTGGATTTGCAGTAGTTGTGAAAGTCATGTTGCTACCATAAGTTGTGCCAACGGAGTTAACGGCTTTTACTCTATAGTTATAGGTTGTATTTGCTGTTAATCCAGTTAAAGAAGCAGTAATACTTGTGGCTGTTGCACCAGTTACTGAATTAGGTGTTCCATTAATTGTGCTTCCATAGCTGGTTGTTGTTCCATACTCAAATGTAACGGTTGTTGTTGCATTATTTGCATTAACCGAAGCATTAAGTGTTGCTGTAGTTGTTGAAACACCAGAAGCAGCAACAGTTGTTGCGGTTGGAGCGGTTGGGGTTACTGAGCCACCCATAAAGGTGAAGGTAATGGTCTTTGTAGTTGTATTCTCAACAATATTGGTTATTGGTTTTGCTGTAAGAGCACCTGCCCATGATTTCATCCAAGGAGTAGTTGCATCTGTAAATGAAGTTTTTGCTCCTGAACCAGGGAAAGGACAACCTGCACCGTTTATAGTACCATATGTTGCAGCCGTTGAACCTGGGTTAGAAGTTGCATTTGCACATACAGGGTAAAATTTTTGTGGATAGGTTGCATTGATATTTGCACTGGTTATAGCAGCAGCTAAACCGCTATGAGCATGATATATTATCAAACCATGACCAGGAAGAGCTGCATCAAAACCCGTTTGTTGGCGGTTTTCCATTAACCAAAACTCGTTAGTAGTTGTAGAGTTAATGCGATAAAAACTCTTATTAGTTTCAGCATTGTTAACGGTTACTGTTGTTGCAGCATCTAATGTTGTTGCTGTAGCCCAACCATAAACATAAACCTTGGTATAAGCGTTATGATCTGCAGGAGTAATACCATTATTATTCCATGAACCGGCAGCCATTAAATCCCAATCACCGGTACCATCGAATTGACCACCGGTTGCATAGTCAACATCATAATAATCTGGAGAACCCAAAACGTGACCAAACTCGTGACAAATAACTCCAATAGCAGTCATTGTTGTTCCTGAACTTCCACTTAGCTCTGCAGAGCAAGAATATTTACTTATTGATTTTCCATCTTTAGTAACTGCAGTTGCAAGACTCCAAGCATGCGCCCAAATACAATTTACGCCACCTCCGGCTTCTTCGCCATAACCAGCATAGATAATATAAACACCATCAACAGTTCCATCACCATCATTATCAAAATCGGCAAAGTTAACCGTTGCATCAGCTGCATTAATTGCTTCAGAGACTAATGCGCGAGGATTGCTATCATTCCCAGATGCATCGTTACCACCATAATAACTCATATTGTTTGCTGCAGTATAAGGGCCAGCAACAGTTACGGTTAAATCAAATTGACCATATGAATTTTCATTATAAAAATCCTTAACGCTACCAGTTGCACCACCCGCTGTGTAACCAACCTGATTATAAAGGTTATTAAAATCAGCTTGAGTTTTTGTGAAGGCTTTATCTTTATATCCCATTAAAATACAAATAAGCTTTCTTGAGCCAGTTGTTGGAAATGCTTTCTGTGCTTCAGTCGCCTTCATTGCATAAATACTTTTCATCATTGAGACTTGACTTTGAGTATAAAGTAATCCCTTTTGTGTTTTTGCTAATAAACTTAATTCAGCACTATTTCTTGATGAAATATCGCTAGCAGCAACACCAGATGGAGTAAGATCTCCATTCGAATTTTGTACTGCATACTCGAATACACCTTTGGTGTTGTACATAAGAGTAAAACCATCAACGGTCTTAGCCCATTTTACTCTTTCATCACCCTGCATTACAACAGTAATTGAAGTTCCATCGGGTTGTTTTACCTGCACCGGATAGGGGTATGCTGTTACAGCCAGTGCTTGGTTAGTCATTTGCCCTGCAAAAAGCATACAGAGCAGAAAAACGGTTTGTAAAAGTTTTTTCATAATTTAGGTTAGTTTGTAGGTTAGTTTAGGTTAAAAAAATAAATTATCTGATTAGGTATCATTAATTCACGGTTTTAACTCTTCAATTATTCTGAGGCAATATATGGGTATGGGTAATTCAAGTCAATTCAAATTTTTAATTTTTGTTAAGTTTTAATTTGAAAGCCGTAGCAAAAATCAAAACCTGTTGTTTTACAGCACTTTCAGATTTCACAGACCGCTATATTTATAAATTTTTATGGGAGATTGTCTATATTTTTTTATGCCTTTAATAGAATTGTAAGCAGAAAATATTTATTACTAATTTTTTCGGATTAAAACCCTCATCAAACCTTGGTTCTATATTTTCATAACTGCAATGTCTTTTTTTATGACAGAATATATGCTTTTATTATTACGAATTAACATGCTTTTTTTCTTTTAATATTATATTTCCTGACCCTTTATGCTATTTAAGGATTTTAATCATTTTTTAAAGTCATCAAAGTACTGTCATCGTTGAATTTAAGCCTTGCCAATGACCGTAAAAAAGTTTAGTCTGAAAAATAAATTAAAATTTAATCAATTTTAAAATAAACCATCTATCAACAAAAAACCCCTTGCTGATTAGCAAGGGGTTTTCGATATATAATGACTTATAAGGTTAAATCGCGCCAAGCATTTTACCAACCTTAGTGAATTTCTCAATCGCAAACTCAACATGTTCTTTTGTATGAGCGGCGCTAATTTGTACCCTAATTCTCGCTTTACCCTTCGGAACAACCGGGAAATAAAATCCAATAACATAGATTCCCTCTTCAAGGAGTGCGTTGGCAAAAGCCTGCGATAGCTTTGCATCATTTGGTAAATGGCCAAAAAGTACAGGTACAATTGAGTGAACACCAGGAACGATTTTGAACCCAGCTTCAGTCATACCCTTTCTAAATATTTGGGTATTCTCATATAGTTTATCACGAAGCTCTGTTGTTTCAGAAAGCATATTTAACACCTCTAAGGTTGCCCCTGCAATTGATGGTGCTAAAGAGTTTGAGAAAAGATATGGACGTGAGCGTTGGCGCAGCATATCTACAATCTCGGCACGACCAGATATACATCCACCCGATGCACCGCCAAGTGCTTTGCCAAATGTTGTAGAAATTACATCAACCCTACCCATGGCATTGCAGTATTCGGCTGTTCCCCTACCTGTTTTACCAATAAAACCTGTTGCATGGGAATCGTCAACCATTACAAGGGCATCATACTTATCAGCTAAATCACAAACCTTATCAACCTGAGCAATAATACCATCCATAGAAAATACGCCATCTGTTACAATCATCTTGTAACGGCAATGACTTGCCTCTTGAAGTACCTTTTCAAGGTCAGCCATATCATTATTTTTATACCTAAAACGTTGAGCTTTACAAAGCCTAACGCCATCAATTATTGACGCGTGGTTAAGCTCATCGGAGATCAAAGCATCGTTCTCACCTAAAATTGGCTCAAAAATTCCACCATTTGCATCAAAGGCTGATGAATATAAGATTGTATCTTCTGTTCCTAAAAATGCACTTAACTTCTTCTCCAAATCTTTGTGAATCTTCTGTGTACCACAGATAAAACGAACCGATGACATTCCAAAACCGTATTCGCCCATAGCCTTTGTAGATGCAGCTATTACGCGTGGATGAGATGATAATCCAAGATAATTATTAGCACAAAAGTTTAGCACCTTTTTGCCGTTTGCCTCAATTTCAACTCTTTGAGGAGTGGTAATAATTCTCTCTGTTTTATAAAGCCCATCGTTGCGAATACCTTCGAGCTGCTGCTGTAAATCCGCCTTAATTTTATTGTACATAATTATATGATTAAGATGTTTTATTTAAAGATTTTTTCAAAGGTAAATTTTTTATTTATCAAAAAGTTAAAAATGCTGATAAGCAGAATTATTGAGAAGACATGAGCATTTCAGGGTATTATTAATCGTTCGCAAGTCAACTTGCTAGTATTCAATAGAAATAATCTATAATACCATCATACGAAGACTGTTGTTTTTTTAAAAACAATTGATATATTCGCATGTTATCAACAGTTAGTTAACAACTAAATTTACAGCCATGCCTTACCGCCGACTACCTAACACCGATGTTGCTAGAATTAAAGCGTTAAACGTCGCTTATAAGAAGGGAAAGGAACTACCTCCATTCAAACTGGCATTCACACAAAGCACTTACGCAAAAATTGAGCTCTTTATTAATTCGTTTGAAAAAGCGATGATAAACTATAAGGCTGCTTATAACATACAGATTGAAAAGAATAAGGATTACGTAATTTTAATGAAGAAAGCGAAACTTTACCTTTCGCACTTCATACAAGTGGTAAATATGGCAATCACAAGAGGTGAACTGCCCGAAAAAACAAGAACTTTGTATGGTATGGATATCGATGAGCAGAAGGTGCCTTCTCTAAATACAGAAAAGGACATGGTTGAATGGGGAAAGAAAATTATTGAAGGAGAAGCAAAACGAATTATGAGCGGTCAACAACCCATTACCAATCCTTCAGTTGCAGTTGTAAAAGTTCGATTCGAAAATTTTGTTGAATCTTACAATCATCAAAAAATTCTTCAGCAGAATACAACTCGTATGCTAAATGAACTTGATGCGCTTAGAGCAAAAGCTGACGATATTATACTAAATATTTGGAATGAGGTTGAAGCCTCTTACAAGGATTTACCTGATGATTTAAAAAGAGAGAGGTCGACCGATTACGGTTTGGTATATGTTTATCGCAAAAACGAGCTGAAAGGACTCCAATTACTTGAGCGCAGTCTATTCGATTTTGCTAATTCTTAACCCTTCGCCCTTTATTTTCCATAGAAGAATTATTACAAGTGCGAAACTCATTATTCCTAAAGGCCACATTACACCTAAACCACCTACATTTTCTGCCTCAGCAGGAAGATTCCCTTTATATATCAAAGTATAGCCAATGATTGCAATTGAGTTATTAATAAAATGAGCAATTATCGGTAACCATAATGAACCCGACCATATATAAAAGTAGCTGAAAAGCACCCCGAGTGCAAAACGTGGAAGAAAACCCTGAAATTGCATGTGCATACCACTAAATAGCATTGCAGATATAACAACACCCCAAACAACTTTACCTGTTAAATCGGTAAAAATCTTTTGCAATATCCCCCTAAATATTAACTCCTCTCCTAACGCGGGCAGCACAGCAATCATAAAGATATTTAGAAGCAACCCTCCAAAACTATTCACCTTCATAAATGCTTTTGTAAGAACTTGTGCTTTTTGCTCCAAATCAATCATCCATTGGGGCATGCTTACCATTTCATTTATCGATGCAAGTAGGTTTATAGCAGGGAATGCAACTATTATTGTGAGCAATGCAAGAATCCCAAGATTCAGATTTATACGATTAAATCCTAGATATTTAAGTGGTCTTTCAGAAAAATACATAGCAAGAATGAATCCCGGAACAATGAACATACCAATTCCCTGACAAATTTGTAAAATTTTTAAAACCGCTAAAGCTTCGGGAACCAATGGATTGGGATTAGAAAGATAGGATAAAGCTGCTGAGCCATATACCGAGAAAACCACTATTGAACCGATGATTATGAAAATAAGCATTCCTGTTAAACAAAAAAGAAGCGTAAGCGTTATTTTCATTGCAGGTGATGATTCCCTGAAGTAGGTTGAGATCATAAAGAAGTACTTAAAGTGCGCTAAAGTTTGAAGTGCCTAAAGTTGAAAAAACTTTAACTCGAAGTACTCTAGGCACTCCAAGTACTCTAGGCACTTATTTATTCGCAAATATAATCAAAGGCTTCTTAGAGATTCCCAAAGAGTGTGTATTTTTGCATGCTATTTTAAACAAGAAGTATTGAAAATTGGAAATATAGATTTAGGTTTTAGACCGCTGCTTTTAGCGCCGATGGAGGACGTTACAGACCCTTCGTTCCGGTTATTGTGCAAAAAGTTTGGGGTAGATATGATGTACACAGAGTTCATCAATGCTGATGGGCTAATCCGTGATGCCAAATCGAGCGTTGCCAAGCTCGACATCTTTGACTACGAACGTCCCATTGGTATTCAACTTTACGGACATGAGATTGATAGCATGGTAGAAGCAACCCGAGTAGCGACGGCTGCAAAACCCGATGTTATTGATATTAACTTCGGTTGTCCTGTGAAGAAAATCGCCAACCGTGGTGCAGGTTCAGGTATGATGCGCGATGTCCCAAAAATGGTTGAAATGACCCGTCAGGTGGTGAATGCAACGAATATTCCTGTGACCGTTAAAACCCGCTTGGGTTGGGATGATGCCAGTAAAAATATATTTGAAATAGCCGAACGATTGCAGGATGTTGGCATTACAGCACTTACCATTCATGGTCGTACAAGAGCACAACTTTATAAAGGCGAAGCCGATTGGACGTTAATTGGTGAGGTTAAGAATAATCCTAGAATGACCATTCCAATTATCGGCAATGGTGATATCGATTGCCCCGAAAAAGCAAAAATTGCTTTTGACACCTATGGAGTAGATGGAATTATGATTGGTCGTGCAACCTATGGAAGACCTTGGATTTTTAAAGAGATAAAATATTTTCTCGAAACAGGTAAACACCTAAAACCCTTTTCAATCCCTGAAAAGGTTGAACTTGCCAAATTTCATCTTTTAAAATCGCTTGAGATAAAAGGCAATAAAACAGGTATTTTTGAGTTAAGACGACACCTAACGTCCTACTTCAAAGGGCTACCCCATTTTAAGGAGATGCGTTTAAAATTAGTTACATCAATGGAGCATGATGAGCTGATATCACTACTTGATCAAGTTGCCGAGAAGTATGCCGATTTTATTCCCGATGAAAGTATTAACCCTTCACCCTGGGTTTACTAACCTTTAAAACACCATGCACAACCCTGCATTACCAGCCAATCCATTAACATAAGGGTAAACTGCAATCTTACTATTTTTGAATGGTTTCCAATTTTGAAGAGGGTTGATGTACCACACTAATTGAGCAGAAAAAATTCCTACACCTGCCCCAACAAGAACATCCGAAAGCCAATGCTTATTATTGGTTACTCTTAAAAGACCAGTCGCTGTCGAAAAGCCATAACCACTATACGCAATGAATGGATTAATATCACGATACTCTAGGTATAAAGCTGTTGCTCCAGTGAAAGCAACTGATGTATGCCCCGAAGGAAAAGAATGTGCTGCTCCATTTGGTCGGGTGGTATGTGTAGTTATTTTAAGGGTTTGAATAATTACCGCTGTGAAAATTTGAGAAATAACTAAGTTTTTTGATTGTTGAAAAACTTCGTTTTTAGTCTTTGAATAGCATATATCTGCAACATACATTTCTGCCATAGGAGCATATTGAATAAAATCATCAATATGAGTATTTGTTCGAAATTTTGAGCGCTGAACTTTCTCCTGAAAGTATTCTCTGAAATTTGTCTCTTTTACAATTATTCCAGTAACACCAAGTGAAACGGGCAAAATCATCGATTTAGCAAAACGATGCTTTGGAACAAAATCCTTTTTTACAGTATCAACTTGTGCAAACAAACAAGTTTGTAAATGAATTAAAAAAGTGATTACAACTACAACTTTAGTATTTTTCATTTAGTTATTTTTATCATGCATTAATAATAATGATAATCGAGTCTCTTAGAATATTAATTTACTACTTCTCTTCAGCTAGCTTATGTCGTGCCCGAAGCTTCATATTAATAATCTCCACAATAACCGAGAAGAATAGTGCAAAGTAGATATAACCCTTCGGTATTGCATAATGAAACGCCTCAAGCGTTAGCATAAAACCAATTAGTATGAGGAATGATAATGCAAGAACCTGTAATGTTGGGTGTCGGTTAATGAAATTGCTAATAAATCCAGAAAAATATATCATTACAATCATTGATAGCACAACAGCGGCAATCATAATTGGCAATTGATTCGAAAGACCAATTGCAGTAAGGATAGAATCGAATGAAAAGATAATATCCAAAACTACAATTTGAAGAATTACATAAAAAAATGACGCAACTTTTCCATTTTTAGTAGTGTGCTCCTCACCTTCAATTTTATCGTGCATTTCAGTGATGCTCTTTGCAATCAGGAAAACGCCTCCAAGCAGAAGAATTAAATCGCGGATTGAAAAGTTAAAGCTCCCGATCGAGAACAATGGGTTGGTGAGTCGAATAATATATATAATACACGATAAAAGGATAATTCTAAATATAAGCGCAAACAGTAATCCGATTGTTCTTGTTCTTTTGCGGTCTTCCTTTGGAAGTTTATTGGTAACAATCGATATGAAAATAATATTATCAATACCCAGCACAATCTCAAGCAGAGTAAGGGTAAACAATGAAATGTATGTTTCGGGTTGAAAAAGAAAATCCATACTTCAACAGTTATATTATTTGTAACTGATTTGCTAATAAAGAGCCACAAAAGTAGCTATTTGTATAATGCTTCAATAACTTTTTTATGACTAAAGATTATGATTAAACTATTTCCATAATTCTTTATCAAACAATCATATAAAAAATTAATCTTCTTTAGCATTCAAGAGTTAACATTACCATTTAAAATCGTATAGTTGTATTACTTTTACCGAATAAAACAATAGAACAAGAGCAAATGTTATAGTTGTGATTTATCGAAAATTCTATGGATAAAAAAATTATTTACTGTGATTGTGGTGGCGAGATTGTAAGTCAAGAAATTAAGGAATCAATATCAAGTTTTCTGTATAAAGAAAAGGTTGATGCCATTCAACTCTCCGACCTATGCGGTTTGTGCGTTTCCGAAAAACAGGATGTTAGAAGAATTTTTAGTACTCAGAACCCAACACTTGTAGTTGCCTGTCACCCAAGAGCAGTTAAGAAATTATTAGATTTTGCAGGGGTTGAAAGGAACCTCGAAAATGTATCTTTCCTCAACTTTCGTGAAACCACAAAGGATGATTTAGTATCAACTCTTGAATCTTTCTGCAACGATGAGCCTGCCTTGCAAATAGAGCATATTAGCGAGTCAAATTGGCCATCGTGGTATCCTGTTATCGATTACACCCGCTGTACTGCTTGTGGTCAATGTGCCGATTTCTGTTTGTTTGGAGTTTACGAAAAGGTTGATGGTGCAGTAAAGGTTGTCAACCCGAAGGGTTGCAAAAACAATTGTCCCGCTTGCGCACGAATTTGTCCCGAAACGGCAATTATCTTTCCAAAATACAAACAGGGCAGAGCGATTAGCGGAACTGATTCTATTGATGAGGTTGCAGAGCATCAACGTCAAGGTCAAGATTTGAAGACCATTTTAGGTAGCGATATTTACAAAGCACTTGAAATGCGTAAAGCAAAACGACAATCGATAATTAAAGCAGATGCAATGCGAAAAGCGATTGAGGAGAGGGATAGGGCAAAAGAAAATGAAAAATGAAAAATGAAAAATGAAAAATGAAAAATGAAAAACACCAATTTTTCACTTTTCGCTTATCACTTATCACTTAAATAGATGTCAATAACACAAAATATACTAAGAGCTGATTCCAAGTGCTTGCGCAAATTCATTTTTACCTTTGGATGGAAAGGGTTGATGGGATTTAACAAGTTTCAAAAACGTAAAAAAAGGGGAGAGATGTTTCCTGCTTTTCAGTTTATCTCGGTTACTAACGACTGCAACCTGCAATGCCAAGGTTGTTGGGTTACCAAGGGCGAAAAAACTGATAGCCTAGATATTTCTGCCATTAACAAAATAATTAATGGCAGTAAAAAATATGGCTCTTACTTCTTTGGTATTCTTGGCGGTGAACCGTTGATGTACAAGCCGTTGATGGATGTTTTCAAAACCCACTCCGATTGCTACTTTCAACTTTTTACAAATGGAACTTTGCTAAACGATAAAGTTGCTGAAGAGTTAAGAAAACTTGGAAATGTAACCCCGCTTATCAGCTTTGAGGGCAACGAAACGGTTGCCGATATTAGACGAGGAAGTAGTCGTGTTTACCAACGG
Organism: Bacteroidales bacterium; assembly: GCA_025361485.1. Taxonomy (GTDB): domain Bacteria; phylum Bacteroidota; class Bacteroidia; order Bacteroidales; family Tenuifilaceae; genus UBA8529. The sequence goes on along the minus strand of JANYLA010000113.1, from coordinate 12,744 downwards.
ACTATCCAGGCAATTGAAACAGCATCGAAACATAAGCTCATTACGGGTGTTGCTATAAGCGTTTGCAAATCGAATATTGATATGGCATTATCTGAAGAGTTTATCAATCTGCTTCATGATAAAGGGGTTGTTTATCTGTGGTACTACATATTCCGCCCAATGGGCGAGAATCCTTGCTACGACTTGGCGTTGAGTTCGGAGGAGATTGAGCGATTAAGGAATTTCTTGGTTGATGGCAGAACAAAATATCCCATTGTAATCATCGATTCCTATTGGGATGCCGACGGAAATCCTTTCTGCCCAGCAGCAGAGGGTCTAAGCCATCATATCAACCCATCGGGGAATATCGAGCCATGTCCTGTTATCCAATATTCATGCGATAATATCAGCAATGATGATATCAAATCAGTCTATGAAAACTCAACTTTTCTAAAGGATTTTAAAACCGAGATATCGAAAAAAACTAAGGGCTGCATTCTGATGGAAGACCCAAATTGGTTGCAAGAATTTGCATTAAACCATCAGGCAATCAACACCTCTAATCGTAAAGGGATGCCCGAGCAGCTTGCCAATGGTAAGGTTGTACCTAGCCATGGTTCATGCAAAGTTATTCCAGAGAAAAACTGGATTTATCGCATGGCGAAAAAACGTGCCTTTTTTGGTTTAGGAGCTTATGGTTGAAAGGAGCGAGAGATGAATATAGCAGTATTAGACCTTGTAGTGCCTGAAGTTAAAGAGACTAGGGCCGAGATTCGCGGTAGAGTGGAGGAGTATTTTAAGCAAAATACCGTTATTCCACCCGTATCGTACGAGGGGCTTTTTGAGTTTGCGGGAAAGCTTGTTGAGGCGAATGGTTGGGAAAATAAATACCTTGCCTTTACTATGGTTTGCTGCGGCAATGCTATATGGAGAAATGTAGTTGGCGCAATTCCTTACAATCGCAGAGTCTTGATGCTGCCCCAATGCCTTAGAAACAGCAATCTTTGCAAAGCCGAGAACGACCATCTAGGACTACTGTGCAGGGAGTGCGGGGAATGTAATATTTCATTTTTTATTCAGGAAGCCGAAAAGTTAGGCTATGAAGTTTTGGTTACCGAAGGCACAACTGTAACTGCTCAGATGATCGAAAGTGGTCAAATCGATGCGGTAATCGGTGTTGGCTGCATGGAGGTTTTGCAAAAACTCTTTGTTTCAATCGGTAAATACTCGATTCCAGGTATTGGAATTCCCCTTTTAACCTGCGGATGCAAGGACACGCTTGCCGATTTGGATTGGATAAAAGAGGAGATTCATAATATTAGCGAGATAAAAGATTTTCGTCTGCTCAATTTCAACCAAGCAAGGGCAAAAATCGATTCAATTTTCAACGAGGAGACCCTTTCGAAGATACTTGGCCATAATGGAGATGAGGCTGAAATAATTGCCCTTAAATCGCTTCTATTGGGAGGCAATCGCTTTAGGCCATTTTTAACGATGTTGACCTACGAAGCCTTTTGCAAATCATTTAACATAGATATTGCAAATTCAATTGCAGTCTCGGTTGAGTGCTTCCATAAAGCATCGCTAATTCACGACGATATTGAGGATAATGATGATACCCGTTATGGCAAGGAGACAATCCATGCTGAATATGGTATTCCAATTGCTATAAATACTGGAGACTTGCTTATTGGTGAGGGTTATAGGCTAATTGCCGAAAGCGAATTATCGCCCGAAGCAATTCGTGATTGTATGCTAATTACCTCACGAGGTCATAGAGCGCTATCGGTTGGGCAAGGAGCAGAACTTTCAGCAATTGCTAACGGTGAAATCCCTTCGTTAAAGGATACGCTTAAGATATTTGAGAATAAGACTGCAGCGGCTTTCAAGGTTTCCCTTTTGCTAGGAGCATCTGCTGGAGGTGCAGACAAAGAGACTCTTGCAATACTAGATAAATTCAGCCATAATATTGGAATCGCCTATCAAATTAAGGACGATTTAAGCGATTATCATGGAAACAATGGAGATATTGAGATTCGAAGATTCTCAATTCTGCTATCGATGGTCTTTGAAAAATTATCTGCTGATAAAAGATTATCTCTACATAACGAATTCAAAAAGGGAAATTCGTCTGAGGTATTCGAACTTATCAAAGATTTCAAAATTCAGGATGAGACCGAAGCCCTGCTAATGAGCTATATCAACGAGGCAAAGAGGAGCCTAGAAAATCTTCAAAACCTAGGATTAAAAATTGCTCTGCATGAACTTGTGGGAAAGATTTTTAAGGATTACCTATAAAACGGCCGCCTCGCCATTTCTGAAACGATATCAGAAAAAATCCATCGAGTCGGTTCTGCAAAAATCAACCTCGATTTTCGATGCTGATATTCAGTGGGAGATTAAAAATCATATCCTAAAATCAATTACCAAAGATGGTGGTTTTGCCGATAGGGGCGGAAAAACTGACCTCTATTACTCCATGTTTGGATGCTTTGTTGCCGAAGCCCTTTCGGTTAATGAGATTTTCCCTGCGCTAAAGGATTATGTAAAAAAAACTGTAACCCAAGATTCATTAACCAGAATTCATCTGTTCTGTGGAGCGATACTCTACTCAAAACTTCATGGATTCGACTCTACAACAGAAAAACTAAGAAAAAAGGTTGAGATTGAGTTAGAGGCTGATGCTTCGACAGGCTCAGCATACCAAGTTGAGGTTAAGAATAAGGAAACTATTAGTTCGGGTTACACCTTTTTCATTGGATTATTAACACTATATTACTTACAGGATTATCGTTCTATCCTGAAATTGAAGAAGAGGATAAAGGACTTTAGCGACACAAAGGAATCGCCCTGTTCATTGGCAGCAGCAGAGGCGGTAATAAATAGAGTGCTTGGGAAATCGGTTAAGGAGGTTGAGGTTAAGCTGAAGTCCTTTTATCGCGGAAAAGGCGATTTCGCCGCTTTGCAAAGAGCCCCAATTACAGATTTGCTCTCAACAGCCGTTGCATTGTATGCATTGCATTTTATCGATTCCGATTTAACGGATATCAAACCCGATTGCCTTACCTTTGTGGATAATCTATATCTGAATGGTGGATTCCGCGCCACCGAAATGGATTTTGATATCGATATCGAATATACGTTTTATGGATTGCTTGCATTAGGGGCGTTATCGGAATAAAAATATATCTCGCAAAGACCGCAAAGTTAAATCGCAAAGATTAAAAGACTTTGCTCGCTCTGCGAAACCTTTGCGAACTTTGCGTGAAACTATTTATGGACAAACTTCAACTCGAAAATCAATATAAAACCCTCTGCAATACGCTAATTGCCGAGAAGAATAGCAATGGCTTTTGGACAGGTAAACTCTCCTCTAGCGCCTTAGCCGTTGCGGTATCGATTGTTGTAATCAAGCTCAAAGGATTACCAAATCACGAGGAAAAAGTTTATAAAGGACTTAATTGGTTATTCAGCAATGTTAATGCGGACGGAGGTTACGGCGATACTCCCGAAAGCGAGAGCAATGTCAGCACATCATTCCTTAGCTATGCAGCAATTAGCTTTTGTCATACCGAAGAGTTTCATGGAACAGTTGTTTTACTAGGAATTGAAAATTACCTCGAATCACAAGGTATCAGCCTAAAATCAGGAGATATTTCAAAATCGGTATTAAGCCATTATGGTAAGGATTACACTTTTTCGGTTCCAATCCTATCGATGCTAATGATTTGCGGGATGTTAGGTGAAGAAGATATCCTAAGAGTTCCTCAACTACCTTTTGAGTTTACGCTCCTACCCGCTTCGTTTTACCGCTTCATTAACATGCAGGTGGTTAGCTACGCAATCCCTGCCCTTGTGGCGGTTGGAATCTATACTTTTAAGAAGAAACGTTCCAAATTTTTAGCTAAAGCCATTAGAAACAAATCCATAAAACCTGCTATCAATAAGCTAAGTGGTTTAGTTCCCGAAAGTGGAGGATTTTTAGAGGCAATTCCTCTAACCGCATTTGTAAGCATGTGCCTTATTTCTTGCGGATATGCCGACAATTCAATTGTTGATAAGGGAATAGATTTCATCTACAAACAGCAGCGGGAGAATGGCAGCTGGCCTATCGATACCGACCTTTCCACTTGGGTAACAACTTTGAGTATAAAGGCTTTAGGCGATAATCTTTTCAGCACGTTCAACCCCGAGTCAATTGAGTTGATGAAAAAACATCTTCTGAAATTGCAGTATAAGGATAAACACCCCTTTAACGGTGCAGAACGGGGAGGTTGGGGTTGGACTAGTTTCTCAGGTTCTGTGCCTGATGCCGATGATACATCAGGGGCAATTCTTGCTCTTTTGGAGATGTACCAAGGGAAAGATGATGAGAAACAAGCCATTATCGATGGCTGTAATTGGTTGGCAAATATTCAGAATAGCGATGGAGGAATCCCTACATTCTGCAAGGGTTGGGGACGACTTCCGTTCGATAGCAGTTGCGCTGATTTAACAGGACATACCCTTTTGGCATTTACACGCTCAATAGATGTTTTGGGAGATAAAATAACCACCACGCAAAAAGCAAAATTTATCAACTGCATTAAAAGGGCAATAATCTACCTTCAAAAAAATCAGCATCGATTGGGGTTGTGGATGCCGCTGTGGTTTGGAAATCAGCAAACAGCCGATAAGAAAAACCCCGTTTACGGAACAGCAAAGGTTGCAACCTACTTGCAGGATTGCCTTAAATGCAAATGGATAGATTACAAGCTTAGAGTTGAATTTCAGCTTATGCTAACCACTGCTCAAAATTATCTTATTCAACAACAAAACAATGATGGCAGTTGGGGCGGATACAAAGAGATAATCGGTAGCATAGAGGAAACCTCATTGGCAATTTGCGCCCTTGCAAAAAAAGATAGAGATGCCTGTCTAAAAGGTTTTACATGGCTTGAAAGGGAATACAATAGCAATGGTCTTAAATCAAGCCCAATAGGATTATACTTCGCAGCCCTTTGGTACGATGAGAAATTGTACCCGCTAACTTTTTATGTTGAGGCGTTGAGAAGAATTTTGGAAGAAAAAACTTAACCACTAAGAACACGAAGTGCACACTAAGTATTACAAAGGATTTTCCTTTTAGCACCTTTGTGAATCCCTTTGTGTCCTTTGTGGTTCAACATATCTGTAATTTTTTCTCTTTTTCTTTCAAGCAAATATAATTTATATACCTTTGCACGCTTTTTAATCGCCTTTCTCAACTTAATAATTTACAAACCAAATATTTAGATGATTACAGTTTCAAATCTTGGCGTTCAATTCGGCAAACGCACCTTGTTTCAGGAAGTCAACATGAAATTCACTCCTGGAAATTGCTATGGTATAATTGGAGCCAACGGGGCAGGGAAATCAACCTTTCTGAAAATGCTTTACGGCGAGGTCGATAACATGAGAGGTTCAGTAACTTTTGGCGCACGCGAAAGGCTATCGGTTCTTAAGCAAGATCACTTTGAATTCGACGACAAGGTGGTTCTTGATACTGTTTTGATGGGACATGCCAAACTATGGAAAATCATGCACGAAAAGGATGCGCTATACGCCAAACATGACTTTAATGAAGATGATGGGCATAAGGTATCCGAACTAGAAGGAAAATTTGAGGAAATGGATGGTTGGAATGCTCACAGCGATGCAGCATCTCTTCTCAGCGGATTAGGAATAAAGGAGGAGCATCATAATAAGCTGATGCGCGAGCTTAGCGGAAAAGAGAAGGTTAAAGTTCTTTTAGCACAAGCGCTATTCGGCAAACCCGATAATCTCCTGCTCGATGAGCCCACCAACGACCTCGACCTTGAGACTGTGAGCTGGCTAGAGAATTATCTATCAAATTTCGAAAATACCGTTTTAGTTGTTTCTCACGATAGGCACTTTTTAGATTCAATCTGTACTCATATTGTCGATATCGATTTTAATAAGGTTCAGCTATTTGCCGGAAATTACAGCTTCTGGTACGAATCAAGCCAATTGGCATTAAGACAGCAGATGGCTCAGAACAAAAAGGCTGAGGAGAAAAAGAAAGAACTTCAGGAATTTATTCAGCGCTTTAGTGCAAACGTAGCAAAATCGAAGCAAACAACTAGTCGCAAAAAGATGATTGAAAAACTCAATATCGAGGAGATTCAACCATCTACCCGAAAATACCCTGGTATCATTTTTACTCCCGAACGAGAGGTTGGAAATGTTATATTAGAAGTTGAGAATTTAAGCAGACAAGTTGAAGGTGTAACACTTTTTAAAGACATCAACTTTAGACTAGAAAAAGACGATAAGATTACATTCCTATCGCGCGACCCAAGAGCCATGACAGCTCTATTCGAAATCCTTAGCGGTCACGCTATGCCCGATACAGGTTCGTTCAACTGGGGTCAGACCATTACCTATGCATATCTTCCATTAGAAAACGAGGAGTTCTTTAAAAAAGACATTACCCTAATCGACTGGTTGGCTCAATACTCATCGGATACGCTTGAATCATTCCTAAGAGGTTTCCTCGGAAAAATGCTATTCTCGGGAGAGGATATCTTCAAAAAGGCAACCGTTTTATCGGGAGGAGAAAAGGTGCGCTGTATGATTGCCAAAATGATGCTTCGCAATGCAAACGTAATGCTTTTGGATTCGCCAACAAACCACCTAGACCTTGAGTCGATACAGGCGTTCAACAATACCCTAATCAACTTTAAAGGGGTAATCCTAATGTCATCTCACGACCACGAGTTTATCGAAACCGTTTGTAATAGAATTATCGAAATTACGCCTAACGGAATGATTGATAAGCATATGGATTACGACGATTATATCACCAACGAAAAGGTGCAGGAACAAAGGAATTTAATGTATCGATAGGACAATTATTCAATGCGACAATATGCCAATGAGACAATTTCAATCTTTCATTGGCATATTGAGCAATTAGCTACGCTGAACTCGCACGCTCGGTTGACACATTGGCTATTTGTGTTTAATGTTGTAGCCAAAACCGATTATGAAATTTACCCCAACATATACTCCTCGATTATCAATATAAGTTCCAGGCTTATAAAAGTAACCTGCTGATATTTTAGTATCAAAGTAGGTATAGTCATTTAACCTTCGTTGAATACCCCAAGCCATTCCTGCGGATTTGAAAAATATGATTCTATTACTCGTTGGCTTGTAATTGGTCCCATCTGGTTTTTCTTGATGTTGATTGTCAATTGAGGGCAAGCCGTTAACACTAAATTCAAAGTAGTTCCTGTTGAAATTATTGCCTGATATCCCTTTCTGAATAGCCCTATTCATTCCATAATAATATCTTGTACCTATATCAAGCGAGTTTGTAAATTCCTTACTAGAATGAAATCGACCATAAGTGAATACATCATCAAGGATAATTGACCATTCAGGCGAAATCTTTTTTTCAAAACTAATAATGGTATTTACGGAGATGTTATTTTCTTTTAATTCAAGGCTAAAAGGTCGAACACCAATTTTTATCAAATTCTTCTCTTCTTTAAGTTTGATATTAAGGTATTTATATTTTATCTTCTTGAAATAGTCGGAGCTATCACTACTCTCTTGCCTATATTCTACTTTCATACTATCGGATTGAGAAAAAACATTATCCGTCTTGCTAAGAGAAACAATTACAAAAATCAAAATGACCAGTACTTTTTTCATGTTAATTACTTTTGAGTGTTATTGGACTATATTTTCCGTTTATTTGAATTAGTGGTTTACTATTGTTTTGGTTAAACTGTTCCTTAAATAAACTCTTAATAACCTGCTTATTAAAATATTTAGGAACAGTAATATCACCGTTTTGTGTTTCAAATTTAAAACTGAAAGCATTGGTATCGCTTACTTCTATTTGAACAGTGGTTCTAATTGCATCAATTCTAAGGCTTGTCAATTTCTCATTCGAGGATATGCTAAGATTACCATAATTAGTCTCAAACTGGCAGGTTCCAAGCAGATCTCGAAAGCTTATATCCGCCATTTCAGATTTTAGTATTAATGTAGTGTTAATACTTTCGGCTTCAATATCGCCATAATAAGTTTTGATGCTTAAATCCCCCTCGATGTTATTTATGCTAAGCTGAGCAAAGTTGAGATCTACGTTTATTTTACCCTTGATGTTTTTTAATGAAACCGAACCGTAAACATCAACAATGCTTAATGAACAAGTTCTTGGTAAATTTATTTCAAACCTTGCAGTTAGATTGCTTGTTATCTCCTTGTAGCCTGATTTTTGGGAAAAGAAATTAGAAATTTCAATAAGGTCAGCACTCTCAGCAACTTTATAATCGATGTACTTAAGATCATCCTCGGCTGTTTTCTTATTCGGGTGCTTTGCTATTAGTGAGATATTTGCCGATATATAATCTTTATCCCATGATTGAATATTGATAGCAGCCTTTTCCCCTACAATTTTTATTGTCTTTCCTGCTGTGTAGGGTATGTTTTTGGCAATTGTTTTAGTAATGACCTGAATCTTAGTCTGCGATAGTGCAATTCCTTCGAAAAGCACAAGAATGCTTATAAGAATGTAATATTTCATTAATGACCAACTATTAAATTTTGCACTCATGACAGTATCTGTTTTATCAACTCTTTAACAACTTGTGCTTTCAGATTCTCAACCTTTATCTTCGATTTCTCAAGCGGAACGGAGGTTCCATAACTATTAATTTCAGCATTAATTCTTTCAATATTTTGATTCAGCTCATTTAGAAGTTCGCTTTTCTCCCTAAACTCTTCTGTCTCGCAGATAAAATTGTGTTTCTGGCAGGTTTCTTGGATAAACTTCTCAGGATTTATTGCATTAATCATTTCATTTGTTTCAGGTTTACCCTGCCACTCCAACACTACTTCCTCTGTATGAATAAGGGTTACATTGTTTTTGTTGAAAGCGAAATAGAACGTAACCACGAGTAAAACCGATGCTGCAATACTTACAGGAACTCTTAAATTCCTTATAATCCTAGTTCTATAATTTTGCTCTTTTTCAATGCTAATTTCAATTTTACTCCACAAACTCTCATCAGGTGAATATTTAGTAAGAATTGGTTTGTTCTTTTCAAGCGCTATTTCAAAATCCAAATTGCTAGAGATGCTTTCCCAAAGATTTTCATTGGGTTTATAATCCGGTAATTCTGGAATATTCTTTTTTAACATCGTTTCAAAATCATCCCTTTTCATTGGTATAGCTCTTTTAACTTTTTTTGAAGAAGCTGTTTTGAGTAGTAAAGCTGCGATTTTGAAGTTCCTTCCGAGATATTCAGCATGCTGGCAACCTCTTTATGGCTATATCCTTCAATTTCGATAAGCGTAAAAACTGCTCTTGCTCCATCGGGTAACGATTGGATTGCCCTTTCGAGATATTCAGCGGTAAGGCCATCCTTCCAATCGTACATCTCTGTATTAACAACCGTATCGATAGATTCATATCTCTCTTCATTTTTCAATCGCCTTAACGCTTTCCTTACCACGATTGTCTTTATCCATGCACCCAACGACGATTCCGCACGAAAGTTTTGAATGTTGCCAAAAACCTCAATGAACGCCTCCTGTAGAGCATCGCTGGCATTATCGCGGTTGTTCAGAATTCTATAGGCCACTGTAAACATCCTATTACAATAGCTTTCGTAAAGCTTTTTCTGGGCTACACGCTCATGCCTTATGCAAGCAGCAATTAGCTCTAACTCTTCCGTTTTTATTTTATCCTGATTACTAATCATTCTGTACTAAAGAGTCAGCGAGTTGGTGAATGGTTGGAAAAGGGTATCGATTTTTTTAATCATCAAAATAATACCCTATCTGAGTGGCTATCAGATAGGGTATTACAAAGATAAAATTTTATGCTTATGTTTTTCCAATAATCTAATAATCATGATTTATTAAACCTTTCTCAACCACTACAATCTAAAAAGCATCATTAAGTAAAATAAGATTGTTTTTTCATTTTTTAATGGGCTTTTTATTACCAAGCATGACGTATATTTACGTCAAAATTTAATTGATATGGTTTTAGCAAAGACAGACCTTTTCGAGCAGGAATTACAGCGGAAGGCAAGACTTTTTAAGGCTTTGGCTCACCCAGCGCGTTTGCAGATATTGCTTCATCTAGCAAAGACCCGCATTTGTCTTTCGGGCGATTTATCGGAGATGTTCCCGCTAACAAGGACAACTCTCAACCAGCACATGTGCGAGCTAAAAAATGCTGGTTTGGTCGAGGGTCACGAGAGAGATGGAAAAATTCTTTACTGTTTAGTTCCCGAAAGAATCAGAGAGATGAATGCAATACTTTCACAATTTTCTAGCGAAATGGAACTTCCAAAAGGTTTTTGTTGTGAATATAATTCATATAAAATAGCAGAATTGCAAGAAATCTAATTTAAAAATCTGATTAAATAACCATTTAAAATTAACATCTATGCGATTTTCAAAAGAGTTTATTGGCGAAACCCTTGGCACGTTTATACTCGTGCTTTTTGGCTGCGGCTCGGTGGCCGTTTCGGTGCTTTTTAATGCTCACCAAGGGTTGATGCAAATTGCTTTGGCTTGGGGAATTGGTGTAACCCTTGCCATTTACCTTACACGTCATCTATCATGCGCTCATCTAAACCCAGCGGTTACAATAGCCATGCTACTTAGCAAGCGGATGAAAGCAAATAAAGTGTTAACCTACATTCTAGGACAATTCCTTGGTGCAATTCTGGCGGGCTTTGCCATTTATCTACTTTTCGGAGCATCGATTTCGGCATACGAGAGTGCTCATAGCATTGTTCGCGGATCGGCAGAATCGGTGCAAACAGCAAAGATGTTTGGCGAATTCTACTCCGTTCAGGATAGTACGGCAGTAGTATCAATGCCTTTGGCAATTGCGGCCGAGGCCTTTGGAACGTTTATTTTGCTCCTAATGATTTTTGCTCTTACCGAGGGTTGCAACGTTGGTCGCCCTGATGATGCGCTTGCTCCTCTTTTTATAGGGTTGACAGTTACCTCAATTATATGTTTAATTGCTCCCTTAACACAAGCTGGCTTAAATCCAGCACGTGACTTTGCACCTCGCATGGTTGCTTGGATTTTTGGTTGGGGCAATGCAACTTTCCCCGATTCCAGCGGTGGCTTTTTCTTTGTATATATTCTTGGTCCAATATTAGGTGGCGCAATAGCAACCCTTTTCTTTGTTTATGTAATTGAGCCCGCAATGAAAAGATCATCGGGGAAATGCGATTGTAACGGATAAAACATTAAATTCATTCTGTCATGCTGAATGTAATGAAGCATCTAAATAGATCCTTCGCTTTGCTCAGGATGACATAAAACAAAAACTATGAAAACAACACGAATAATATTAGTTGGCGGATTTCTTGGCTCCGGAAAAACAACCTTGCTTTGGGAGGCAGCCAAGCACATCATGTACGATGGAAAAAAAGTAGGATTGATTACAAACGACCAAGCATCAGAGCTTGTCGATACAGCCATTCTTTCGCGCCACGAGGTTAAAGTTGCCGAGGTAAGCGGAAGCTGCTTCTGCTGCAATTTTAATGGTTTGATTGATGCCATGAAAAAGGTTCGTAGTGAGGCAAATGCCGATATCATTATTGCAGAACCTGTTGGCAGCTGCACCGATTTATCAGCTACAATTCTTCAACCTTTAAAGGAAAATTTGAAAGGCGAACTGGTCGTCAGCCCTTTTTCTGTTATGGCTGATCCCGAAAAACTTTCGGATATTCTTAGCGGTGGCAATGCAGGATTGCACCCTAACGCAGCTTACATCTACTGGAAACAGCTTGAGGAAAGCGACATTATCCTTATTAGCAAAACCGATACCCTAACCGACAGCGAAATCGCTCAATTAAAAGAACGAACAAAAATCGTTTTTCCAAACTCCGAGGTTATGACCATCAGCTCAAAAGCTAGTAAGGGTATAGAGGAATGGCTAAATGAGGTTCTCAACCGCACCGATGCTGGCAAACGCATTGTTGAAGTTGATTACGATAGATACGCCGAAGGCGAAGCCGTTTTAGGATGGCTTAACAGCACCATTGAACTTACTGGCGAATCGGTAAATTGGGATGCTTTCTCAGAAAAGTTGATGAGAGACTTAAGCAAGCAGTTCGATGAATTGGGCGCAGCCGTTGGTCATGTTAAAATGATGCTAGAATCAGGAAATAAATTCATTACTGGAAATATCACTGGACTTGTTTCAACACTCAACTTTAGAGGTTCTGCGGGTACAGGAAATAGCGCCCGATTAACGTTGAATGCCCGTGTTGAAATGAGCCCTGAACAGTTAGAAAAGATTGTTTGCAATACGCTCGATGAAAACGCTAAAGGCAATATCAAAGCCGATATTGTTGCACTAAAATGTCTGATGCCCGGTAGACCGAACCCAACTTTCAGGTTTAGTGAGGTTGTATAGATTATAATTTTTAGGTCTATAGAGAATTTATAAATCTCTGTGGATCTCACACATTAACTCTGTGCCACTCTGTGTAATTATTATTAAGGTTACACAGAGGAGCACCGAGGGTTCACAGAGTTACACATAGTGAATGAATCGATTAAGTATTGCTGTATTGGGTTATTACCTTAAATCACTAGCATACCATAAAAACTAAAAGATATTCAGCTGATTACATAAAGGTTCTTTGAAATTTTGTAGAATAGGTTTGTTAATCAACTCTTTTACAGGAGTTTTATCCAGAAGAGACATGCTTAGAATTTGTAATATTT
>JANYLA010000060.1 GCA_025361485.1 Bacteroidales bacterium | reverse complement strand
CCAAAGAACATCACCGCAATAAAGGTGGTTTCCATAAAGAACGCCATAATTCCCTCGATGGCCAGCGGGGCTCCAAAAATATCGCCAACAAACCACGAGTAGTTACTCCAGTTCGTTCCGAACTCAAACTCAAGGATAATTCCCGTTGCAACACCAATTGCGAAATTGATACCGAAGAGCGTCATCCAAAATTTGGTAATGCGCTTCCACTCCTCGTCACCAGTTTTGACGTAGAGCGTTTCCATAAAAGCAATAATAAATCCTAGCCCAAGTGTTAACGGCACGAATATCCAATGATACATTGCTGTTAATGCAAACTGTGCTTTTGACCAGCTGACCACTGCAAGGTCCATACTTTCAGTCATAGGGAGAGTTATTTTTTATTAGTTAATTGTTCAATTACATGGCGACTTCGCTCATCATCAGTTTTATAGTTTTTTTTGAGCAAGTCGGGAAAGAAGAATATCTTAAGAATAAAAAAGATGATGAATAGTTTGATGAGAATAATAAGCCAGAGAGATTTGCCTACTGTCATGCTTTTAAAGCCATCGTAGTAAAACTGAAATATTTTTTTGAAGATGTTTTGCTGCATTTGATAAAAATTCAACTATTTCAAAAATAAGGTTTTTATTGATTCTAATAATCTATGTTCGCTATTAAATAGCTTCTTTCGCATTAGTAACATAAAAATGACTAAAAAGATTAGCTGGAGTTGATGAAAGTATGAACCCCGATTCTAGTCCTTTTGGCAAATTCAAAAGATTTACACATTTTTACAAGCAATGAATTGTTTTATCCTAATAAAATATGCCTACAGATAGAGAGAAAATTGAGCAGTGGTCGTTGGGTTACCACCTTTTGAAGTCTTATCATGACTTTTGCTTTAAGATATACTTTAAGACAACCGTTATTGGACAGGATAAAGTTCCATTTGATAAAAGTCTTATTTTTGCTGCAAATCATCAGAACTCGTTGATTGATGCTTTAGCAATTCTTACATCTCGCAGATGTCAACCCGTATTTTTAGCTCGGGCAGATGTATTTAAAACGCCAACGCTTAAGAAGATTCTGACATTTCTTAAAATTCTTCCTGTTTATCGTATTCGCGATGGCTATCAGAACCTACAGCTAAACGATGATATCTTTCGTAAAACGCTTGATGTTCTTAAGAATCATAATGGAATAGGAATACTTCCTGAGGGCAATCATCACGGACAAAGAAGATTAAGGACTCTCAAGAAGGGAATTGCCCGTATTGCTTTTCAGGCTGAGGATGCTTGTAATAATGAGCTGAAAATTCATATTATTCCTGTTGGGTTGAACTACAGCAACTACGTGAACTTCCGAAGTAAATTGCTTGTTCGGTTTGGTGAGCCCATTGATATCAGCAAACACCTTGAACTATACCGACAAAATCCTGCGCTAGCCTACAATGCTCTGATCGAAGATCTTGAGGTTGGCATGAAAAGGGAGATGATTCAGATTGACGATGAGGCTTATTATAATGAGTACGAAAACCTTAGAGAAATATTTACACCAGCATATCTGAAAGAGAAACATTTGCCAAAGCATCAAAACTCTAGCTTTGAAATTGACAAAAAGATGATTACTGCCGTTGACCAACTTAAGGTTGAGAATCTCTCTCAGTTCCAAATTCTGATGGATGATGTTAAAACCTATTCTGGTTTAGTAAAAGAAAATGGACTGACTTTGAAATCAATTCAAACAGCAAATATTAAGTTGTATGGATTGTTGATTAAACTCCCTCTGCTCTTAATTACATTACCTCTTTTTATTTGGGGATTTATAAATAATATTATACCGGTTGGGGGTGCTTATCTGCTCAGTAAGAAGATTAAGGATGTTCAGTTTATCAGCTCAATCCGATTTGTGGTTGGAATGTTCCTATTTCCAATTGCCTATATTATCCAAGTTGCTCTGTTTTGGATTATTTCAGGGAATGGACTCTATGCTTTATACTATTTAACCAGTTTGATAGTGGGAGCCGTAATTGCCTATAATTGGCGACGATATTACTTCGCTTCTATGCATGATTTAAAATTACTTAGGTTTAAACTCTCAAAATCAGAATTGATGGGTAATCTAAAAGGCCTAAATGATTCTATATATAAAAGAGTAGAAGGGTTCATTTAACTCAGCTCTAATAAAAAAGACCTCAAATTTTGAGGTCTTTTTTATTAGTATTAAAAGCGATTATCCCTTAAAGAATAATGCTTTCATAATATGGCTTGCCATCTTTGGGTTTTCCTTTAAACGGCGTGTTGAGTAACCGAACCACTGCTTTCCGTATGGAACATAAACCCTCATGGTGTGTCCTTTGCTGGTTATCGATTTGCGGAGTTCAGGGGTTACACCGTAAAGCATCTGGAACTCGTACATGTTTTTTGGAACATTGTACTT
>JANYLA010000058.1 GCA_025361485.1 Bacteroidales bacterium | reverse complement strand
TAAATAAATAAATAAATAAATAAATAAAAATGAAAAGATTTCTATCGTTATCGCTAATAGTAGCTTTATTGGCTATTTCCTTTCAATCGTGTAATAAAGCAACAAATTTGCAGGATTTACCACAAGCAAAGCTAGAATTCGCATTTTCGGTAACCCAACTAAAAAATGCGTTGAAATCGGCATCCGATTCGGGTTATACACAAGGCATTACTAATGTAGTAGTAACAATTGAGGATTTACAAGGCAACTTGATAAAAAACTCCGAGAAAATTGAAATTTACAACATGAATGGTAGTTACATTAGCAAGCCAATATCGTTAATTGCTGGTGGCTATAAGCTCACTCGCTTTTTGGTGCTCGATGCAAATAACAATATTGTATATGCCGCTCCAACGAAAGGCTCGGCAAAAGCATATTTGGTAGCAAACCCGCTTGCAATATCGTTTACAGCTCAAAAAGATGTTACAACCAAGCTTACCCCCGAAGTACTTAGCACAGCCGATAGCAAGCCGCAGGATTTTGGCTACGCCACTTTTAGTTTCGAACTATCGAAAACCTTTGATTTTTTAGTAGGGGCATTTATATATAACGATGCTATTAAGAACTACGAATTAACAACAGCCTCTATTTCAATATATAACGATACATCCTTAGTGTATGCTACTCAATTGCAAGGGAAAGCCCCCGATTCGTTAATACAATCGCTTAATTACGATACATTAGGTATTACCAATAAAATTACTCTTCCTGAGCGATATCCCAATTACACCGTTAGAATCTCAAAATTAGGTTATACCACTTATATCAAAACCTTTACCAAGGAAGAGCTTAGTTTGTATTTCAGAAGCGAAGATAAGGGACCATTGATGGTGGTGTTGGAAAAAAGTAGCGACCCTCTTGATGGCTTAATAGCCTATTATCCCTTCGATGGCGATGCAAATGATTATGGTGGATTGCAAAATAATGGAATTGAGTACAGCCAAGGGGTTTATGTAAACGGAGTTAAAGGCATGGCGCATGATTTTAATGGTACAACAGACTATATAAGGCTAACAAATACACTAAATTTAACAAATGGATTGTCATTTTCATTTTGGGTAAATAGCAGAGGAGCCTATGGGCTAGAGAACAATGGCACTGTAATTTCTAAATACAATATGAAATCGCCAGGTGGTCAATCATTTTACATTACAACGTGGGGCTGGAATACAACCCCAAGAAATTTTATCCATATTTCGTTTTATCCATATCAGTCAAGCTCATATAGAGACTGGGTGCATTCTGATTTAACCGATGCTGATTTACAAAGTTGGTCTAAACCTCAAAATTGGACTATTATTAATCCGCATTCATTAATTCTAGGAAACTGGACTCATGTTGTAGTAAATTGCTCAGCTTCAGAAATTTCCATTTGGATGAACGGCGAAATAACTTGTAAAAAGACTAGAGAATATACTACTTATCACAATCCATTGACTGAGCCAACTTACATTGGAAACATTCCGTGTGGCGGCGAAGGTAGTAACAATCACTTCAACGGAGCATTAGATGAATTGCGTATATATGATAGAGCATTATCCCAAACAGAAATTACGACCCTTTATAACCAATAAGAGAATAATAGTAAACTTAATCTACAATAAACTCCTAAAAGCAGCAAAGCAATAAAATCGTTATGGGATAACACGTTAGCCATATTTTAAAAATCTACCCCCCATGTTTAGTTTTCGCATGGGGGTATTTTTTTGCTGCTAGGTAAAATTACGAACAAAAAGCGTTCGATTACGTATTTTGTATTACGGTTAATTCTTTTTTTGAGGTGCTATGAAAAAATGTACCTTAGCGCACTATGGGACAAAAACGAAAAACACGACCAACATCGGATTCATTATTGGAAAATGTATCACGGATGTTGGTGCCTGGTTTTATATTGAACAACTTTGAGATTTATGGAGCCGTTGAATCTTCAACCGACTGGGTAATAGAGATGCGGGAAAAGGAATCTCTGATACCTATTGAATTACAAGGTTTTACTGATGTTGTGTTTGACGGTTATTGTAATCCAATAGAAA
>JANYLA010000033.1 GCA_025361485.1 Bacteroidales bacterium | reverse complement strand
GACGAAAACAAAGGTCGAACATTTGCATTAAGAGAGAAAATGTCTTTCGGGCTTTTCTCTCTTTCCTTCATTCCGCTATCGCTGCATTTCGGAAAGAGAGAAAATCAATCATTGTTGCATTTACTAATTGAATTTTTCCATGCCGGGTACATATACTCAGGGTACGAAGCGATTCACTTTTTCGAATTAGTCCGTTTGTCAGAAATTGGTTTCGATACAATTATAATTCTCAACCCCGACCATCAGGGCAATAGCCCTGAATTTGCCGCATCACCTCATGATGAATGGGAGACACCTTTAGGAAATTTGTTAATCGATAAGGAAATGTCGATATTTTTCCCAAAGAGTGAAATCGCCCATAGAAATGAGCATTCAGCGGAGGTCATGCTACCATTTATACAAGTATTTTTTGGGTCTCTAGCTAAAATTCTACCAATATCGATAGGAAATCCAACCCCGGAGACAGCAAAAAAACTAGCACAAGTTATCTTCAAAGCAACGCGTGAAACTGGGCGTAAAATTTTAATTATCGCCTCGTCAGATTTTTCACACTACGTAACCCCTGAAAATGGTGTGATGCTCGATAATCTTGCGCTTGATAAAATTGAAAAGTTAGACAGTAATGGGCTTTTCGAAACAGTAAAAAAGTTCAGCATTTCTGTCTGTGGATATGGGCCAATAATGACGCTTATAGAGTATTCGCTTCTTATTAACAATAATCCCACGGTTAATGTTGCGATAAGAGGGAATTCGGGTAAAGATTCCCTCTCGACGTCAGTGGTTGACTATATTACACTTATTTTCTCAACTCAATAGTTGATTACAATATCCTTTAAACCTCGCTTTGGAACATGGTGAACCTGATTCTCATCGCGCCAATACTTTATATCACCATTAGCTGAAAGTTGCTCAATAACAACCTGTTCTACTGTAACTCCTAATGCAATAACTAAAACCACCTCAAGGTGAGCCGCTAGTTTCAACGTTTCGGACAGCTCGTTGCGTTTTACCGTGTAAATCATGCAACCGCCTAATCCTTTCTCAACCGCAGCAAGCAGTATTGTTTGAGCAGCAATTCCCTGATCGTGTACAAGATTTTTACCAACTAATGTATCCTCAACCATTACGATATACGCAGATGGTTTTTCCCCTTCCTGCGGGCCATCCCAATCCTTAAGGTAGCCCGCCCACGAAAGGGATGAAAATATCTTTTCGTTTAGATTTGGTTCATTTGAAATAAAATACTTAAGAGTTTGTAAATTTCTTCCTGAAGCAGAATTGCGGGCAAGATCAACAAAATCTAAGAGTTCGTCCCTGCTAATCGGTTTGGACTGATTGAATCGGCGATAGCTCCGATTCTTTAAAACTAAATCTCTAAGCATATAATTATAAATTAAATAAAAAGTGCCAATAGATAACTCTACTAGCACTCAATATTAGCAAAAATTAGATTAAAGTCTACCTTCAACTACTTTCCAGTCTAGTACATTCCAGAAAGTTTGAATATAATCGGGTCTTCTGTTTTGATAATCGATATAATAGGCATGCTCCCAAACATCACAGGTGATAAGCGGTTTAAGGTTGTTCTTTAATGGATTACCAGCATTCGATTCCTGTTTAATATCTAAATGGCCATTGGAGTCCATCGCTAGCCATGCCCAACCTGACCCAAAAAGTGTGGCAGCAGCTTTATTGAACTTCTCCTTAAACTCCGATAATGAACCAAAATCTTTAATAATCATCTCGGCAAGTTTTCCCGATGGCTCAACCTGTGGCTTAGGTGAAAAAGTGTTGAAATAAAAGGTATGGTTCCATATCTGTGCAGCATTATTAAAAATACCGCCATCAGATTCTTGGATAATAGTCTCTAAATTTGCATTTTCAAATTTCGTACCTACAATTAGGTTATTCAGATTATTCACATAAGCCTGATGATGCTTTCCATAATGAATTTCTAGTGTTTGCTTTGATATTACCGGAGCCAATGCATCCAGCTCATACGGCAATTTTGGTAGTTCGTGTTTCATAATAATTTATTTTTTATAATAACACCTAAAAACATGTTTTGTTTATCGTGATAGCTGTGGTTAAGAGATTTTGATCCCCATTACAATAACATCATCGGTTTGGTTCTCTTCCCCTTTCCACTTATCGAATTCGTTCCAAAAAATATCTCTCTGCTTATCTAAAGGTTTACTCGACGCAGATAGTATAAGGTTTTTAAAAGTATTGTAGCCAAACTTTTTATTGTTTAGACCACCAAACTGATCGGTGTAACCATCAGATGATAAATACAAACAATCGCCGGGATTTAAAACTAAATGATGATCGCTGTATTCTATCATTCTCAAATAGTAAGAAACGGGCATTCTATCAGGCTTTAATTCTACAAAATTCTCCTGAACAATAATCTTCTCTCCGGCAGGTGGTGGTGTTGATGTTACGATGAAAAGCGACAGATTTGCTCCAGCATAAACCAAATGGCGATTATTTGAATTGTACATACAAAGTGCAATATCCATTCCATCCTGACTATCCTCATCCAATCCGGTTTGACTTAACGCCTTAATAATCATCTCTCGCAAGTCCCAAAGCATTTTTGCTGGCGAATAGCACTCTGAACGGGAAACTAACTCGTTTAGTAACGATACCCCCAGCATACTCATAAATCCACCCGGAACACCATGACCAGTACAATCCCCCAGTGCAAAGAATGTTATTTGCTCTTTCTGTGCTACCCAGTAAAAATCTCCTCCCACCGATTCACGGGGTTGAAAGAAGAGGAAATATTCTCCCAGATGCTTTTCTAATGCCTTATCTGACGGTAGTAATGCTTGCTGAATCTTTCGGGCATAATCAATTGATTCACCTAGATCGGTTAGCATTGTCATGATCTTATCGCGTTGATGAATTACAAGGTCTTTCTGTATCTGAAGTTCATCGCGCTGAAAAGTTAACTCGCTTTTTTGACGCTCCATATCGAGCGTTTGGAAACTAAGTAAATTATTATGTTTTTCCTTTTGCCTGTTATTAATAAAGAATACAATAAAAATTGTAAGCATTAAAGCAAAAGCAAGGATAAATATATTAGCAATTTTAGTCTGTTTAGCTGACTTAAGGTATGCTATATCTAGCTCTGTATCCTGCTCAACCTTTTGCTTATTTAAAACTCTCTCAAATTCCGATTGGAGTTGTAATCTAAGTACTTGTTTTGATTTCTCAAGATTATTCAGGCTGTCTCTATAAGTTATATACAATTTGTAATTACTATACGCTTGATTGGTGTTGCCTATCTGATCATAGATTTTGTTTAGAATAAGATATCCATCTTTAATTATTTCGAGGGCTCTTATTCCCTTGGCTATATCCAATCCTAAACTACACTTTGCAATAGCTTTTTGCGTTAAGCCTAATCCATAATAAACTTCTCCTATTTGAATTAGTGATTTTGCCTTACCCCATGGTTCATTTAGTTCTTGGTAAATTTTTTGAGCTTCTTCTAGATTCTTAAGCGCTTTATCTTCATCGCCCATATCTTTATAAAGATCGCCCAAACAAACATATATATCCGCTAACCCCAAATGGTTGGAGTCTTTCCTTCTAATCTCTGCCGATTTTGTAAATGAATCCAGAGCTTTCTGAAAATCACCCATCCCATGATAAATATAACCGAGACCCATTAATGCGGAAGAAATACTAATACTATCATTGATAGATTTACTGTTAAGAAGTGAGATATTATAATACTTTAAAGCCAAATTGATTTCGCCCATCTTCCGATATACCATTCCGATGTTATTATTAATTAAAGCGACACTTTTAACATCGTTCAACTCTTCTTTAATTTTCAGAGATTTCATAAAAAACTCAAGGGATTTTGCATAATCTCCTTGGCTCCAAAAAACCCCTCCAATATTATTCAGCGTAACAGATTGTGATGGTTTATTTCCAACTTGCTCAGCTAAGGATAACGATTTAAAGTAGTATTCAAGAGATTTTGAATACTGAGAACGGTAATAGTATACTTTACCTAGATTATTATATGATTCAACAACACCAATCCTGTCATTTACGATTTGCCTTACTCTAAGTGCCTCATTGAAATAGAACTCAGCACTATCTTGATTTCCAGTATCCTCAAAACTATTACCTATTTTGTTTAGTACGTCTCCTGCATCAAATTCACTTTTTATTTTTCTAAATAATATAAGTGCCCTTTTAAAGCGAAGTATAGAGGAATCCTTTCTACCATTTATTGATTCAATCAGACCAATACTAACCAAAGATTTAGCTTTCCCATAAGTAAAATCAATTTTATTTGATAATTCAAATGCCAGCCGAGACAAGCGGTATGATTCAGAAACATTATTGCTTTCAAGAGCAATTTTAGCACTTGAAAGAATAGAGTTTACTTCTGTTGTATCAGATTTAAAACCATTTACATCCGCAACGGCTTTAAAACCAAAGATTAAAGCAACTAATAAAATATAATATTTTACCCCTTTTATGGAATACATTAAAAATGGCTTCATTTATGACCAATTATACGAATTCTAATGTAAAAAAAGCAGTAATAAACTAATTTGTTTAGAAATCTATGTTGTAAATCATCAAACGAGACTCAATTCTGAAAAGTAACGTGTTAAAAAATAAAAATGAGAACTATCGCTATTTTATTCTTACGAAACAAAGGTGCTATTGCTCTGCTTTGAGGCGTTTAATAATTTATTCCGACCGTTTTATAATTTCTTTTCTCTGAACAAAGAGTTCCATCCCAAAAAAGTAGTATTTAATAAGACATACCTCAACAAACCACTTTTCGTTAAGAAAATCGATCCTTTCAATCAGCTCGCGTCTTGTTCCAAAAAGAACTTTTTGCTCTATCATTTAACTCAATTTATACGCTTTTCAAATAAAAACATTTGAAAAGTTCCAATGTTCACTAGTAATCTAATTAGTAATACGATAGACTTAAATTAATTATATTAACTCTAATCACAGGCATAAATTTAACAAAACAAGATAGAACATGCAAAATCTCAGGCAATTATACCATCAGCTTAGAAATAGAAGTGATGAACCTGATTTAAAGGTTGATGAAAATATTATCTTTCACCTTCGGGATTAGTTTAAGCTGATGAGTACGAGCGTAGAGCTCATTTATGGCATTTCGACCATCATCGCCTAAATCGATCGAATACTTATTGACATACAGCTGAATATGCTTATACATCACCTGTTCATCCATAGCCTGAGCATATTTTCGGACATAATCGTACGACTCTTTTGGCTGAGCAAAAGCATACTCAACGCTCTGCTTCATGAGCAGATTAATTTGTGTTTTTATCTTTTCAGGAAGATTTCGTTTTATGGCTATTCCACCTAAAGGAATGGGTAAACTCGTTTGCGATTCCCAGTATTCGCCTAAATCGAGGATCTTCTTAAGTCCTTTTTTCTCAAATGTAAACCGATTCTCGTGAATGATTAATCCTGCATCCACCTCATTGGAGAGTATTGCCTCCTCGATCTCTGAGAAAAGGTAAACTTTCTTATTCATAGCATCAGGAAATGCAATAGAAAACAGCATGTTTGCAGTTGTTTCAATTCCAGGAATTGCAATCCTAGTATGTTTAACTTCATCAGGGTAAATGAGCCTACGGCTAACCAACAAAGGTCCAACTCCACTTCCTAATGCACTTCCAGCGCTCAGCAGCTGATACTTATCCGAAACATGGGCAAATGCATTAAAGCTAATTTTGGTAATATCAGGAATACCCTCTAATGCTAAACGATTCAGCTCATCGATATCGGCTAAATGAATATCAAATGAATAACCTTTAGTATCGAATTTTCCATTTACCAGTGCATCAAACATGAATGTATCATTGGGGCAGGTGGAGAAGCAAAGATTAAGGTTCATAGGGCGACAATATTTACAAGTTGATAAGCCTACAAGTTAAAAAGTCAAAAAGCAATAGATTATAATGGAAGCATTTTAATAAAATTTCGTACCTCAATATCAAGATTGGTAATGGCTTTTTCTATCTCCCATTTCGATTTATCGCGGGGTTCAACCAAATTGGAAATAGCCCTGTAGCTTATAAATCGAATGCCCAAAAGTTTACAAACATAAAACGCCGATGCGCTCTCCATTGTTTCAATATCAGCATTCCAACGCTGACTTATTTTATCAATTACATCCCTTGAGCCACTTGCTGTTGATAGTGTTAGCCCTTTAACCAACGGTAATTTCAATATTGGAAAATCTAAATTTATCCAAGGGTTAACTAGTATCTCCTCTTGCAATTGCGAATTTTTTGCCAAAAATTTCATTTCTGCCAATGACCTAAAAGTTCCCCTATCATCAACCCCGTAATCGCCAAAGGTATCCTCCTTAACGCAAACAACTGAACCTATTGAATACTTTGCCTTGTAAGAGCCAGCAATACCAATATTAATGATTAAATCGTAATTTTGAGCATACCTAGTTAATGCGAATGCTGTTGGAACAGCACCAATACCAGTTACCAAAATATCAATATCATGATTTAAAACTTCTTTAACCTTTATAGGAGTACCTACTTTAATTTCGGACCGAATATCAAAGCGGTTCTCGAGGGCAGTGGCTGAAACAACTAGTATTCTCAATTTTTGTGATTATTTAATAGTATATTTCTAATGCGAAAGATATAGTTTTTTAACTTTATAGCCTATTCTAAAATTACAAGTTATGCCAATTGCTTATATCACCCGACGAGAGAGATTTAATGCTGCACACCGGCTATTTAGCATTGAACTTACCGATGAGGAGAATTTAAAAGTTTACGGTAAATGCACACATCCTAATTGGCATGGGCACAATTTTGAGCTGTTTGTTACGGTGAAAGGTGAAATAGATAAAAAGATTGGATATGTAACCAACCTAACCAATATCAGCAAGCTGATAAAGGAGCTGGTTATTGATAAAGTTGATCATAGGAATATCAATCTTGATGTTGATTTTATGCAAGGGAAAATTGCCTCAACGGAAAATCTTGCCTTGGCAATCTGGGGCGAACTTAAAAAACCCATCGAGAATTTAGGTATAACCCTACATTGTGTGAAGATACAGGAAACTGAGAATAATTACGTTGAGTATTATGGAGAGTGAATTTGAAAAATTGACAGTTGAGAGTTAACAGTTGACGGATAAGGAAGTAGAAAGGTAATTCGGTGAATGGTAGAAAAAAAACTTCTTGCGTTTGAAATACCAAGAAGCACAAGGGATTACACCGGGTGAAAAGAGTTACATATCAAACTTAGTTTTTTTTTATATTTTTGCACTCCGAATAAAAACCCGTTTACTTTGCAGCAGAAGTTAATTATATAACAACAGTATGGAAAATTTTGATGATGACGATATTGAGTACGATAATGGAGGTTATTCCAAAATTGAAAAGTGGAATCCAGAGACTACTTCTAAGTTAGCAGAGCACTATAAAGCCGTACTTGAACTTTTGGGAGAGGATGTTGAGCGCGAAGGACTTCAGAGAACACCACTTCGTGTTGCAAAATCGATGCAGTTCCTAACTCATGGATATCATGCCGACCCTCACCAAATGCTTAAAACAACTAAGTTTAAAGAGGATTATCCACAAATGGTGTTGGTAAAAGATATCGATTTGTACTCCATGTGCGAGCACCATATGATCCCATTTTATGGTAAAGCTCATGTTGCTTACATCCCCAATGGGTATATTACTGGACTAAGTAAAATTGTTCGTGTTGTTGAGGCCTATTCACGTAGATTGCAGGTGCAGGAAAGGCTTACCATGCAGATTAGGGATTGTATTCAAGAAACATTAAATCCTATTGGTGTTGCTGTTGTTATTGAAGCAGCTCACATGTGTATGCAGATGAGAGGAGTTCAAAAGCAAAACTCGGTTACTACCACCTCTGCTTTTACTGGTATTTTTCTTTCCGACATCAAAACCCGCGAGGAGTTTATTCACCTGATTGGATTGAAGTTGCATTAATAATAAACACGGAGCACAACAGAGAAAAAGAAATCCTCAGCAATTGCTGAGGATTTCTTTTTCTTAAACTATTGAAATTGAACTCTGTGTTCTCTGTGTCTCTGTGGTTATTCCTATTGTTTTACAAACTTTCTTATAAACTCACCCTTTTTAGTAAAGCCCTTAAGAATGTATAGTCCATTCTGTAACTCCTGTACATGTAGGCTATACCTTGTTTGGGCAGGGATATAACTACCAACCACTCTACCAGCAAGGTCAATGATCATCAGCCTATCGATGGTGTGCTCGCACTCAATGATTAGGTAATCGCGAGCAGGGTTAGGATAAACATCAACTAAACTGCTTAAATTCATTGGATGATCGCCAGTAAGGACTGATGTTTCTTTAAATGCTACCTGATAAATCTCGTTGGTTCTACTATTCTGAACAAATACAACCAATTTTGCATTATCAAACTCCAAAGGATTACCAATACTACTTAAAGATATTGACTGGCTAATAGTTGCCCCGTTACTCCATGTTCCGGCTGAAAGCGAGATACCACCTGGGCTTGGTATAAACCTACGAAGTACATTATATTGATATCCTCCTGCTATTTGAATGCTATCTTTCACTAAAGCACAGTATAGAACTAAGTTCTCGTTAATAATGCTGGTTAAAGCCTTTAGCTCCATTATCACTTCGCCATTCCTAACATAAAGAGTATCGAAGGCAATCTTTGGATCCATTAGCGTTGCAGCATCTGTCTTGGTTTCGAAATCGGCTTTATCACTCAGATTTGAGAAAATTGCACCATTGGCGTAAATACCCGGTATTCCGCTTACACCATAATAAAACTTCCGCGATGATGGACCCGCTTTATAAAAATTGTAAAGCGAACCTTCATTTTGGTAATGAATTGGGATTATATCATCCTTTTTCTCGTTTTCTAAATCATTGATATAACCATTACTAGAAACCTCTGATGAATCGGTAAAGTATTCTGCTAAAACATTCTGCTGTCTTTTACCAATCCAGAAATTGTCGAATGCAAAACCATTGTATGGCTTATTATTTTCAGCCTTGTTTGCGTAAACTATTCTAAACCGAACATTGGATAATCCCTTCAAATTCTCGAGGCTATATCGAGCGGTTTTCCAACCCGTTTGTACATCAGAACTACTCCATCCATATGATTGACCTGCTGGCTGGCTTCTAATATCGTAGGTTTCATACCAGTTTACACCCTTATTTGCTTCACCAACATTGCCGGTCCAGGTTTTACCGCCATTGATAGAGTATTGAAGAACTGCACCATCACGACCTGCTTCAGGAGCGGACCAAAAGCTAAACTTAATCATTGGCTTTTTTAACCCTGTTAAATCGAAGCAGGAACTTACAATCTGAGAATTTTCAACCTTTTGGTTTGCTAATCCTACATTAGTATACCAAGCTTTTGTATTCGATGAACCAGTACTAAAAATATCACCTGAGGGAATTCCGTATTCCCAACTTGAAACATTATTTTCTTTAGGGTTCCAATAGTATCCATTAAGTTCAAAATCATCATAATGTGTACTATCAACAAGGTTTGATACCTTAACGTAAGGTTGAATAACCACAGTTTTTTGGATTGATGTTGCACACCCAGTGGCGGTAACTGCTTCTAAGTCCACCTTATATTCACCTATGTTTAAGAGTTGTAAATCTATGCTATCATTATTGATTGGTTTAACAATATTTTCGAGTTTCCATGTATAGGTATCAAATGGACCATTTTCAGAGGTGCTTATAAATTTTACAAGACCTGCTGCTGATTGACAATCATTCTCCCATCTAAAATTTGCACTAGGTGTATATCCAATATTGATTGAATTATTAGCGCTTACAACACACCCATAGTCGGTTGTTGCAGTTAGAAATATTTTCTTCGATCCTATTGATGAGTACATGTGTTTTAATGGATTCTCAACCTTAGAAGTATCACTATCACCCCAAAGCCATTCCCATTTATCTACAACGCAACCAGTAGGTTTAGTAGTTTTATTTTCAAATAGGATGTCTTTATTAATTCCAATATCGCAACCACCACTTATGTTAAAACTAACATTAGGAATTGGGCGAATATTTACTGGGTATGTTATTGATTTAGAGCATCCTTTATCAGTTGTAAAGGTATATTTGATATCATAAGTACCAACATTTTCTTTATATGGATAGTATATAGCATAATCTGTATTTGCAGGGTAGTTAAAAGCCAAAATATTTGCTCCTGGTGTTGGGTATGAATAGCTATTGAATCCAAGCATGGTTCTATGTAAACCTTGAATTCTGGCAGATTCCTCGCTCTTACAGAAGTCACCATCTGTTAAATCTAAAAAGATATCACCAATCGAATCAATAAATATTGTTTTCTCAACTTTATAAGCAGTACCATCAATGGTGTAACTATAAGTTAAAATATCCTCTCCTTCCTCTTTTATGCTATACTTAGCGGCATTCCCAACTTGGTCTTTTACTGCATTTTTTTTACTGGTAAAAACGCCAGTACCTGTTATGGTAGAAGGAGAACAGGAAATATTTAGGATTGTATCAACAAAGCAGTAAACACTTTTTAAATCAACAGTTGGTGTTCCTACTACTTTAATAGGTGAATCGGCACGATAAACCTTTGTTGTTTGAAACTTTGACGCAGAACAACCTGTAGTTAAATCCTTATAATTATAAGTTATTCTTATATCTTCGCCAAACGTTAAGGCTCGTTTAGGATTCAAAATAGCTTGTCCAAATACTCCAGTTACTTCTGTTAAATCACTTGTATAATAGCTATAATTATTAGCTAATGAACCCGTTATTACAACTGGAGTTTCGTCATAATTATAATTTGGTTTCAGCACTGTAAAATCTATAGTAGGTAGGGGGTTTACAAAAACCGTTTTACTTACAGTATCTGAATTACATCCATCGGAGGTGTAGTAATAAGATATTTTTTGACCTAGTGGACTCACAATGTCCTTTGGTATAAAGGTTGCAGATGTTGAATTTGTAATTGTTGTAAAACCAGTTGCTGGTCCTGAAAAATGTCCTTCACCAAAAGCAGGAGTTGAACTATTATCAACAAGTTGAATATTTGTAGTATCGACACAGTAACTACTTTTTGTTAAAGCAGCATTAATATCAAAATTATTTGTAACCTTAACAACTTTAAAACTTTGAGTTTTAAAATCGGTTTTACCCCCTGAGGTATAAGTATATTTTAAGGTATAGGTTCCAGGAGTCATTGCTTTAGGATCGAATTCAACCGTTTTGTTTAATACGCCAATTGGAGCCCAACCAGCTGTTGCTGGAGTAATTTCAAAATTCTCGTAGGTAACGGCGCCTAAATTTTCAACAGTAATTTTTTCTTTTTTTGCCCATATATTCTTACAATAACTTGCCTTAAGAACTTTAAAATAAACCCCTTCACCAACAGTTATAATATAACTCACAGTATCCTTACAAGCAAATCCATTGGTATAAGAGTAGAATATTTCTGTAGTTTTAACTTCTCCAATCGCTCCAACAATAGAAGGATAAAAGATACCATTGGATACTCCATTACCCCAGAACGTTCCTCCAATCGGATTAACATAACTTGAGAGAGGGTCAGAAGATTGTCCAAGTGTATAAGGTGATGCTGTTACGTTAAAAGTAGGAGTAGTAACTGGGTTAACAGTAATTGTTGCATTTTCTAATGCCGTAGTTACTGTATTAATTGGTCCTGTATTATCGGTTAAACTAATAAGGGTATAAGTTCCGCTATTAACATTAATTACATAGGTATCAGCAAATAGATTGTTTACGGTATGGTTTGCACTTCCATCGTTATATGTAAATGTATATGGCTGCACACCTGTGAAAGTAAAGGTTATAGGTGCTTTTTGCCAAGTATAATTACATTTTGTTGTTGAGCCTGTAATTCGAACAGTTGGTTTAGTATTAATCGTTAAAGTTCCTCCGACAACATTTGCAGACGAAACAGTAGAAATATTTCCAGCCTGATCTTTTAATGCAATACTTATTGGTAATGTAAATCCTGTAATATTTGTGTGATTGAAAAGGACTGTATAGTAAACTTTATAACTATTATCACCCATATTTACAATTGTTGCTGAATAACCATTAACCGTAACACTTTGCTCAACATAGTTATTACCATTGGTTGGTACGGTGACCGCAATTACACTGCCAATACCGTAGTTTCCAGCAGGTACTGTTGGAGTTGATATAATTGGTGCTGTTCTATCAACATTAACACTCGATAAATTAGTTGTAGAGTTGCTTGAACTAGTATTCCCAGCTAAATCAACCATCGGAATACTAAATGTAACGATACCCTCAGTTTCTAATCCACCCATTGTTCTGGTTGCAATCCAATTCCTAGGTCCACCACTAACCGTTGCAGCAATTGAATTAATAGTTACAACGGGCGATTTTATATCTTCATTAATAGTAAATGTTAGCGTAACAACGTCGCCTGCTTTAGCATAAGCTGTATTAGTTGTATTATTGGACTTAATATTTGCATGCGACAAAACTGGATTTGTTTTATCGTAAGTAATAGAATTATTTACAATTTGAACCGCAGAATTTCCAGCAAGATCTTTACAATCAATGGTTACGTAAATTAGTCCTTCAGTTTCAGAGCCAGTCATGGTGTAACTTGCTGTCCAAATATTTCCAGATGTATTGGTTGGAGTTAAAGTAGTACCATTCAATTTAATGGTGACACCCGCAACAGTTTCGCTAGCAGTAAATGATATATTTATAATACTCCCCGTACGTGCGGATGTACTAGGAGTAATATTTGAGGCAACGCTATAAACTGTATAAGATGGTGGAGTCTTGTCGAAGGTTACATTACCATCTGTAGCCGTTGAAACCTGAATCCCCAAGTTATTTGCTAAATCCTTAAAGTCTATAGTAAAGAAAGGCGTTATTCCTTCCAAGTCGGAGCTTTGCATAATATAGCTTGCGCTCCATACCTTTCCAGAACCAGTTACAGTTGCTGTTTGATTAGCAATTTTAACAATTACAGTACCTGCTTGTAATTCTGTAGATGCGTTAAAAGAAAGAAAAACTTTTCCACCAACACCGACTTTAGTAGAATTGGTATTGTTGGAGAAAATGCTCACATAAGTCAATGTTGGAGCAGATATTAGATACTTAAATCCAGTACTTGGTAGGCTAATCGCTGCAGTATTCCCTAGCTCATCCTCATACTCAAGGGTAACTTTGTAAGACTCACCATTAAAAAGTTTAGGTCCACCAGTACCATTCTGAACTGATAGAACATCAGGATTTGGAGTTACTCCATCAAGGTTATAAGCAAGTTTTTCTCCATTAAGAGTTACTGTATGATCACCTGCACCTTCAAGACTGGGTTTGAAAGTTACAATTCTATCTGCATATGAATTGGTTGTGCAAACAAATCGAATTAATGCTGTGGCGGTTTTTGCTTTCTCGAGTAGATTAAAGTTAACTAGTATGCTTGATTTTGTTGTTGCATTGGTTGCAGGATTAGTTAGAATTGGAGTTAAAGTTGTTATATCTATAATAATTTCGTGACTTCCACTCACCGACCAGTTCCCTGCGTCATCCTGTTCCTGAACGTAAAGTATGTGGGAACCCTCAGCAAGAGTACCAGCAGTATAGCTCTTTGATGTCGTGGTAGGTTCTATTGATAAATCGCTATTATCCAATCTAAACCTAAAGGTTCCGTTTCCTCCACCACCGGTTAACCAATCCCATTTTGGGGTTACGTCTTTGGTTGGTGAAGTACCTGTAATAATAGGAGCACTTGGTGCAATATTGTCAATAGTATAAGATGTTTGCCCAGTAGCAGCAGTGTTGGTGTTTCCTGCTATATCTTTAGCAGAAATACTTACATTTACTACTCCATCGTTTCCAGAAGGAACGTTCCAGTCATAATACCAAATTTTATTACTTGTTTGAACCATTGGCGCATTAGTAACAATAGTACCAATGCTGATTGTAGGTGGGGTAACAACATCAATATTGTTTGCGTCAGTAAAAGTTGCCGTAATCCTTACAAGATCAGCATCAAGAACGATTGCATCAAGATGATCATCACTTAAAACAACTGTTGGTGCAATTTTGTCAATGGTATAGCTTTGACCAGATGTATAAGCGCTATTTCCAATAGCATTTCCAGCATCATCTGTAATCCCTATTCCTGTTTTTTTATCGAGACGAATTGTTCCATTACCTGTAACTGAATTAATGGTTACATCGAAGATTGTACCAGTAGCAGCCGAAACCGATGAAATTATACCTGAGGCACTCGCTGTTGTTGCTAGTTGAAAATCACTTATATCAACCCCTGTAACGTTTTCACTAAATGTAACGGTATATATTAAACTAGATACATTTGTTGGTGAACTTGCAGGATTATTGAAATTTATTGAACTAACAGCAGGAACAGTATGATCAACAGTATAAACTTGACCAGTATTAAAACCTCCGCTAATTGGATTTGATCCAGCATCAATAATGCTTGTTCCACTACTCTTCAGATCAAGACGAATTGTACCAGTTCCAGCAACCAAATTAATTGTTACATCTATCGAAACTCCACTTGCAGCGGAAACTGTTGCAATAGTCCCTGATGCGCTACCAGTTGTTGTTAGCTGGAAATCTCCTATATCGACTCCTGAAACGCTTTCACTAAAAGTAATTGTATAAACAAGAGTGGTTGCATTGGTTGGTGAACCTGCTGGGGTTTTATAGTTTATCGAAGATACAGATGGCGCTGAATTGTCGATAGTTATAACAATCGATCCTGAAGCTATCGGTCCATTTCCTGCCTGATCGGTTTGGCGAGCAAGTACGGTATAAGTCCCAGCAGCTGATATTGTAACAGTACCAGAGTAAGCTGTCCACAATCCCCCGTTGTTGGTTGAATATTCTATAGTAGCGCCTGCTTCACCGCTAACAGTAAAAGTTTGGTCGGAACTATATGTGCCGGCTGAAATACCAGAAATTACGGGCGCTGCAGGATTTGTTTTATCAATGGTTAGGATGATTACTCCCGATGCTGTGGGTCCATTTCCTGCCTGATCGGTTTGGCGAGCAAGTACGGTATAAGTCCCAGCAGCTGATATTGTAACAGTACCAGAGTAAGCTGTCCACAATCCCCCGTTGTTGGTTGAATATTC
>JANYLA010000019.1 GCA_025361485.1 Bacteroidales bacterium | reverse complement strand
TCATACCTTCCCTCGATGTAAATCCTTAGCGTATCAATTAATCGGGTGTAATAGTACTTATGGTTTTCGGAGAGATAGAGCTTTTCCTCTTTAATCTTTTCTAATTCCCTAAAAGCAATAATATGCGGAGGGTCAACATGCTTCTGCATGAAGCTGAATGGACGATTCTCTCTTCTCCTTTTTATATAGATAATTAGTAAGAATAACAAAGCTGCAAACAGCAGTCCTCCAAATGCCCAAGGAGCAACCTCTTTAATGGTTATAGGCTCTTCAATTGGTGGTTTGATATCGATAATATCCTTGACCGCTTTATCTTTAGGGATTGTGTTTACAACCAATGTTAATGGTTTAGAAAGAACGGTATCTGTCTTACTACCATCAGTCACTGCAATTTTTAATTCAGGAAGTTGATAACTTCCACTGTCGAAAGAGGTGATAAGTAGTTTCAAAATCTGCTCATTCTGCTTATTCTTCAGTTTGACAGTTTGAAGAGATGGTTTATTAACTAGCTCAATTCCCTTCATCAGTGAATCGCTTAGTGCAGGAAAGGAAACTTTACATGATTCAGACACTAAAACTGAAATGGTTAGCCCCACCCTATCGCCAATCAAAATGGTTTCCTTCGAAAGCGTTGTTTTTACTGAGTATGGCGAATCGGAATTCGATACCTGAGCAAAGGCAGCAAAATTTAAAAGAAGTAATATGAAAAGTAATCTTGTCTTCATAGTTCAAATAATTATCCTCGATGCTTAAAGAGAAGGATTAACGGCTTTACATAATCCTCATCGGTGCTGATTGAAACCCAATCGACCTTCGATTTAGAGAAAACAGTTTTAAGGTTTGAACTTGCTTGAGTCCACCAATCGGCGTATACCTTGCGAGTTGCAGAGCTTGATGTATCGACCCATTTATAGGTATTACTCTCAGCGTCCTTTAGCTTCACTAGGCCAACCGAAGGCATCTCAGTTTCGCGTTTATCGTAAATCCTAACACCAACCACATCATGTTTGTTATTGGCAATCGTAAGCGCATCCTTAAACCGTGGGTTAGATGTATCACCATCTAAATCGATAAAATCGCTAAGAATAAATGCGGTGCAACGCTTCTTTATCGCATTGGTAAGGTATCGTAAGGCTTCGGAGATATTTGTCTCCTGACTCTGAGGCTCGAACTCAATCAGTTCCCTAATAATCCTAAGGATATGAGTTTTTCCCTTTTGCGGCGGAATAAACTTTTCAATTCTATCGCTAAAAAGAATTGCACCAATCTTATCGTTATTCTGAATGGCAGAGAAAGCAAGCACTGCGGATATCTCGGCGATGAGGTTCTTCTTTAGAATATTAGTTGTACCAAACATCCTTGAGCCGCTAACATCAACCAAAAGCATAACTGTTAGCTCACGCTCTTCTTCAAATACCTTAATATATGGATGGTTGAAGCGAGCGGTTACATTCCAATCGATGCTACGAATATCGTCGCCATAGTTATACTCCCTAACCTCGCTGAATGCCATACCTTTGCCCTTAAAAGCGCTATGGTATTGTCCTGCGAAGATATGCCTTGATAATCCTCGCGATTTTATCTCAATCTTTCGTACTTTTTTTAGTAGCTCGGTGGCTTCCATAATGACGAAAACTTTACTATTTTTTTGGACGAGTAATTACTGTAAAAAACCAATTACCCTTTTTAATAAAAATCTCATATTCAGTACCGTTGATGAAATCTTGCCAAGTAAGCGAATCTTTTCGCTTGTACTTTTTATCAAGTTCACCCTTTATCTTCGAAAAGAGCCATGAATTGTACATTCTTGCCGTAGAGGTGCAAATCCCATTCTCATCGAGAATAAATAGTAAGGTCTGTTCCTCAAGGGTATTAACATACTTCAAAAAACTCTTTTTCCCATTTTCAATCTCCTTATCGAAGTTGAATCCTGGGTAAGCCTCCTTTACCTTCTGCCGGATATCCTGCTTGTGCAGCCCAATAAAATTTTGAGCAAACCCCGAAAAGGCGATTATACAAACAAACAGTACAAGAATTAATTTCCGATAGAAGTTTATCATTCAGCTCTAGGGTACTTCAACAGTATTTAAAATTTCAGAGATAATATCCTCGGTGGTGATGTTTTCAGCCTCGGCCTCGTAAGTTAATCCCATACGATGACGGAGTACATCGTGACAAACCGAACGGATATCCTCAGGGATAACATAACCACGGCGTTTGATAAATGCAAATGCTTTAGCAGCTAATGCAAGATTGATACTTGCTCTAGGCGAAGCACCATAACTAATCATATTCTCAAACTTCTCAAGTTTAAACTGTTTTGGGAACCTTGTGGCAAAAACGATATCAAGTATATACTTCTCAATCTTTTCGTCCATGTAAACCTCCCTAACAATACTCCTCGCTTTGATGATATCTTCAGTTTTAACAACCTTGTTGGCTTTTGGGAAAGTGCTCAATATATTCTGACGCATGATTAGTTTCTCCTCCTCATGCTTTGGATAGGTTATCTTGACCTTGAGCATAAAACGGTCGACCTGCGCCTCAGGAAGTGGATATGTTCCCTCCTGCTCAATTGGGTTCTGAGTAGCCAAAACAAGGAAAGGCTGTTCGAGCTTATAGGTTACTTCGCCGATAGTTACCTGACGTTCCTGCATGGCCTCAAGCAATGCACTTTGAACTTTAGCGGGGGCACGGTTAATCTCATCGGCCAATACAAAATTGGTAAAAATTGGACCCTTTTTAACGATAAATTCCTCCTTCTTTTGGCTATAAACCAATGTTCCAATTAAGTCGGCGGGTAGCAAATCGGGCGTAAACTGAATACGGCTGAACTTTGCATCGATAGTATTAGCCAAAGTATTGATGGCAAGCGTTTTTGCTAACCCAGGCACACCTTCAAGCAAAATATGTCCATCGGCAAGTAGGCCAATCATTAACGATTCAACAAGGTGTTTTTGTCCCACTATCACCTTGTTCATCTCCATGCTGATAATATCAACAAACGAGCTTTCAAGACGAATCCTTTCGTTTAACTCTTTAATGTTTAATGCGTTAACTTCACTCATCGTTTTAAAAATTATATCGGTTTATTATTATATGATTAACAATTAACAACCGCAAATTTCACAATTAATACGCCCCATGCAAGTTAAAAAGAGTTAAATAGGGTGAAGAAGTTTTAATAAAAAGAAGTGATTTGGAAGGTGGTAAAGAAAATACCCCACAAGAAGTGGGGTAGAATACGGCGTAACATATATATAATTAGCTGTTTTTACTTAACAATATTCCAATTTTGCCATGTTTCAGTAATATCAAAACTAATATTAGTTTGTGGAGTTTGCGGTTTATTATTAATCATCACTGATTTAACACCCACTTGCTCAACTAAATATTCCGAAAGATCTTTGTATGAAATATCTCCACTAGATTCTTTCAATTTAGCTAACAGTAAATAGGTAAATAAACCATGCTTTTTTTCTTTATATGATAATGCCGATTCATTTCCGCTACTTGCTGTAAATACTACCATATTCCCTGTTAATGAATTCTCTTTGGGTCTAACTTTTACCCCACGTGCAGATATAAGACCTTGCTCTCTGGCGCCACCGCTAAAGCATGCATCTAAAAACAAAGTGATTTTCTTTGATGGAAATTCTGAAAGCGATGAGTATAAATCCTTAATTTTTATGGCATATTTTAAATTTGATCCGCTAACATCAACAGGTATTAAATATGGTTCTTTGGTTTGCTCATCGGGAAAACCATGCCCTGCATAAAAAAATATGATCTCTGCTTTTCCATTTAGTGCTTTAATAATTGAGGGCAACTTACTGATCGCATTATCCATTTCAATTGCTCGCGCATTAGTTAAGAGAATAACATTATCAGAAGGAACACCAAATATTTTTATTGCATATTCATTAAATGCTTTTGCATCATTGATTGCAAAGGCAACATTTGATTCTGTTTGCAGTCCGGTTTGATAAGTACTATAATCTTCATTACCAATTATTAACGCAAATCTATAAGGGTTTTGTTTATTTGTCGTCAAATTGCTTATTAAATCATTATTAGATAAATTGGCTGTTGGTAATAAATCTTTGGTATTTGATTTCTCTATTACACTTTTAGTTTCTTCCGTAACTACTTCTTGTGTTTTCTCCTGCAAACTTACTATAGGTGTTGTCTTAACTTCGATAGGAGGTGAATAAATAATTTTTATGTCCTCTGAAATTGCCTCACCGCCATCGTTATAAGCAATTAATTTTAAGATATTTGACCCTGAATTTAAATTAACTACTTTATCGTAAACAAAACTATTATCGATTCTTTTATCTTTAATGTCAATATCGGAAGACAACTTCTTATCATTTAAAAACAGTTCGATTCGACTAATTTTGGTCTCTGAAAAAATAGATGCTTTTAGGTTCAATTCTAATTTATCAGTTGTTAAATTATTATTTGTAATCCAAGAAATGGATGGTTTTGATATGATTTTAATGTCTTCCTTAACTACGTCTTGGGTTTTCTCAGGCACACTTACTATCGGTGTTGTCTTAACTTCGACAAGAGGTGAATAAATAACTTTTATGTCCTCTGAAATTGCCTCACCACCATCATTATAAGCGACTAATTTCAAAATATTTGTCCCTGAATTTAAGAATACAATTTTATCGTAATCAATTTTATTATCGCTGTTTTTGATTTTAATATCCCTGTCGGAAGAGAATTTTTTATCATTTAAAAAAAGGTCGATGCTACTAATTTTGGATTCGGATATAATAGATGCCTTTAATTTTAAAGTTAGATTATCGGTTGTTAAATTATTATTTGTAATCCACGAAATGGAAGCTTTTGTCTTGGGAGATGTAGGCTCTGAGGCTAAAATACTAATATTTAGATTTCTAGAATCCCAAACATCAATTTTTTCTGAAAAGAGAGTAGATGATATAAAATTTTTACCATTTGGGTTAAAAGCAACTGATAATACATAGTTTTCCTGCTTTGGTGAGTTAAAGATGATAGTTCCTGTATTGGCATCAATAAGAACAAGGTAGTTATCGTGTCCACCGCTAAGAATATACTTCCCATCGGGGCTAAATGCTATGGTTTGAACCCATTTGCTATGCGATATGATTGAGTTTTGAAGTTGACCATTTGCACTATTCCAGATTTGAATTTTCCCGTCATCGCCTCCGCTGGCAATTAGTGTACCATTATAATTGTAAGCCACACATCTTGTCCAACCCACATGTGCGTTGATAGTTTGAATTACCGTTTTAGTTTTTACATCCCATTCTTTTATAGTTCCATCGGCACTACCTGATACTAATTTTTCGCCATCATCGCTAAACTTTACTGAGGTTACCTCCTTTGAATGTCCTTTCAATTCAGATACTAATTCTCCATTAATATTCCACAACCGAATGGTATTATCCTTACTCCCGGAAGCAATTATATTCTCTTTATTAATATCGACAGAAGTTACATCCCCAGTATGCCCTTTCATGGTAAATAGTATGCTATTATTCTGCAAACTCCAAATAGTGACTTTAGAATCTTTACCACCACTAATCAGATAATTACCGTCCTTACTATAAACTAAGGAAAGCGGGAAATCTTTTAATCCGGTTAATTCCTTAATCACCTCTCCTTTGTCGTTCCAAATCAAAATATTTTTATCGAAGCATCCACTTGCAATATACTTTGAGTCACCACTAAATGCTGAGCAAACAATTTGATGTTTGCTCGATTGGTAAATACTTTCGAGTTGAACCTGAGCACTACTACTATAAAAGGTTAATAGCAGTATAACAGCAATTACATAAGTTCTCATAATGAATGTTTATTAATATTAGGCAGAACTTACAATGATTTCGATTTTAAAAAGCTAATATTTATTCCAACCTGAAAATACAAATTATTAAAAACTACATTATACTCATCATCTTTCAATTTTATAGAATTATAACCGCTTTGAAGAAACAATGCTAAGTGATCGGTAATTGATACATCCACTCCTGCACCAAAGGTGTAACCAATACTTGGTGGAAATTTGGAATCAATCCATTCATTTGTAATGATATCGAGATCACAATATTTTGTAAGAGACAAACCTAATCCTCCAAAAATAAAGGGGTTAATCTTTTTCTCAACAAAAAATCTGTACTTTGGACATACGCTTATTCCAATACTCTTTAATTCATAGGATTGATTTTCTTCTTGAGGATATAGAGTTACAAACTTAAATAATCCCACAAACGCTAATGACCTATTGTAGTTGTATTGTGCACCTGCATCGAGAGATAAACCTGAACTAAATTCATCCCCAATATCTCCTAAAGGTTTTACAAGCCCCCCAGAGGCTTGAAAAGTAAATTTTTGTTCAAACTGACTGAATGATTTAAAGGAAAACAACATTACAAAAATCATCAGGAATAGTGGAAATAGGTTTTTAGTTTTCATAATTGGAGCGTTTTAATTAACTGCTATTCAAATATAAGCATATTTTAATAACAATCAAAAAAATAATCTAAACCCAATTTCACCATTGAAATTGTTTGAAATTACATCACATTCATTCATTTTTATTACCTTTCAAAAAAACTGAACATTGGTTTATAGATATTTTATCGAACTCTCGTACCGTGGAACCAATTACCACGGTTGGCAAATTCAGGAGAATGCCCATAGCGTTCAGGCCGAATTGAATAGAGCGTTATCTACACTTCTGAAAGAGAGCATTGAGACTTTGGGTGCAGGGCGCACCGATACGGGTGTTCATGCCAAGTATTTTGTTGCTCATTTTGATTCTGCTCGTAATGATTTGGTTGGAAATACTTCGTTTTTATATCACTTAAACCAAATTCTTCCGTTAGACATATCCATTAAATCGATAATAACGGTTAAGCCCGAGGCTCATGCTCGGTTTGATGCCATATCAAGAACCTATCAATATTTTATTTGCAGGGATAAAGACCCATTTTGGCGTGAATTGGCTTGGTTGTACTATGGAAACCTTGATGTGGATTTAATGCAAAAAGCATCTAAAAGACTATTCGATTACTCTGATTTTACGAGCTTTAGTAAAGTCGGTTCAGATAATAAAACCTCAATTTGTAAAATATTGGCTGCCCATTGGGAGGAAAAAGATAACCTTCTCATATTCACCATCTCGGCTGATCGGTTTTTAAGGAACATGGTTCGAGCAACTGTTGGGTCATTAGTAGATGTTGGTCGAAATAAAATAAGCGTTGAACGATTTTCTGAAATAATTGCTGCAATGGATCGCTCATTGGCGGGCTCTTCTGCTCCTGCTGAAGGGTTATATCTTACTGAAATAAAATACCCTGATACAATTTACCAGATTTGAAAATTAATTAATTTGAAGATTTGAAAAATACAAAAGTCTTAAAATATTTTCAAATTATTTCATTCTCAAATTTTCATATTACACTGTTTGATGCTCATCCCTCAACAAATCGTTAACCGATTTTACAGGATTAAAGGTTAAAAGGGGAACCTCAACAAAAATAGTATTCCAGTCCGACATGGCACCATTCCACAGCCCAGGTAATTCCTGAGCTTTTAGATCACGCCCATCCTTGCTCTTAATAGAGATAAATCCTGTTTGAGGATCTCTGAATTTGAGTAAATCGAACTTATCGCCGTTGTAATCCTTAACGTAGCAAACCAAATCGACAGGATTGAAATGGGTTGATTGGTTAAATATTTTCTTAATGGTCGAATCATTCAAATTGATCTGCGAACTTTCAACAATTTGCAATGATGTAGTTCCATCCGAATTAATTGCCCAGAATGGTCCACCACCAGGTTCTCCCTGATTCTTAACCATTCCACAAACTCTTATAGGACGATTTAGTATATTTAGTAGATACTCCTTTAAGTTTTTGCAATCGTTTAATTTCAAACTATTTGGAGGTAATACACATAGTTCGCTCTGGGTAAAATCGAGAATCTCGAGAAGCAGTTCAAGGTCACAATCAGTGCTCTTGTAAACCTTATCAATATAATCGAAGATTATACCAGTATAGCTTAGCAATAGACCCGCTAAAGCCTTTTTATACCTAACAGTGTGAGGTTTTAAC
Organism: Bacteroidales bacterium; assembly: GCA_025361485.1. Lineage (GTDB taxonomy): Bacteria > Bacteroidota > Bacteroidia > Bacteroidales > Tenuifilaceae > UBA8529. The sequence goes on along the minus strand of JANYLA010000019.1, from coordinate 40,519 downwards.
CTATCGGGAACGACATTATCGATATTCTTAATGAAGATAAGCTCTGCATCGATTTCGTTTAAATTCTCAATCAATGCACCATGACCACCTGGTCTGAAAAGCAAACTTCCATCAGGATTTCTGAATGGATTATTATCCATCTCAACGGCAATGGTATCAGTAGAGGTTTTCTGCTCCGACAAATGGATATTCAATTTTACCTCGTATCGCTCCTCAAACTCCTCTTTAACCCTTTCAATCAACTTTTCAAAACCTATTCGATGCTCACCCGAAACGGTAAGGTAAAAAAAGATATTTTTTTCAGAATCTTTGCAATGCTGCGCCCCTTCAACCAGCTGCTCCTCAAGAGCAGTTCTTACAGCATCCTGGTATCGATGAAAGGGAATCAAGCCCTTTGGCAAATTGCCATAGTTTAATCCATCTTTGGCCAATAACGCCTCAATAATGGGTGGATAGTATTTGCGCTCTAAAAGTTCATCCATTTTATAGCCTGTACTCCACAGCTCATCATATATTTTGGTATAAAAAGGAAGTTTATTTATGCTATTAAGAAAGTTGAATGCAGATCCAAAGCTCTTATCCTTAAAGCACTCATCACCTTTAGTAGGGAAATCTTGTTGAAATTCAAAAAGGTGCTTAAACATTCGGGTTGCAGCTCCCGAGGCAGGAACGAATTTAACCCGATCGCCATCAAACTCCTTGTACAGATCGATTAAATCATCGACATCATCACAATCCAATCTAATAATTCCATTACCAACGGTGGCAGGTTCAGTTATCTGCATAAAGGGGAAGCCCTTTCGGAAATTCTCAATCTGCTCATTTACCATCTCAATGGTTGTGCCCTGTTCTGCTAGTTGTATTAAATCGGATTCGGTGAACATTTGGTTTTTTGGGTTATTTGGTTACAGATTACTGCCAACTGATTTATTTCCATTCTAATGATACTCTACAAAGTTCTTTGTTATCTTCGAATCTATTAATAGAAACACGATGATTTTGCTCATCTATTTGAAAAAAATTGATATTAAGGTAATTGTTCTCTTTTCCTTCGGCTAAAAAGTTAACCTCAACTATCTTCAGCACCTTATTCTTGTGATGTTCAAAGCTAAAGGTGTTATAAGCCCATTCGATGTACCTTGAATTGTTTACGTGATAGTTTACATCAAAATCGCTAGGCTTAACTGTCAAACTATAGGTATTAAATGGATTCGCTGCAACATCAGCAACTTTAGATGCATTGGTAGCAAGAGCTTTTCGATCATTTATTAAAAATGGCAAATCAAGATCTGCTAGTCTTACAGGTCTTCTGTTTTCATAACTTATTATTAACCAACTACTTGAAGCCGAAATTATTCGATTATCATTTGAATCGTAGATTTCATAATCCCTCAGGGCAAAAAGGCCATCGATTCCCCTAGGATATGTAACTAGTTTAATCTTTTCATTCCACAGCGGAAGCCTTTCAATTTCAACTCTCATGCGTGACAGAACCCAGAAGAGATTCTTTTTTGATAAATCCTCCAACCCAAAATGGAGTATTCCTGCATGCTCCCAAGCTATCTCCTGAAAGTAGTTGAATAACGAGAAGATATTCAACCTTCTATTAAAGTCAATCTCATAGGAGTGAACGGTAAGTTCATGAGAATGATATGCAGGAGACTCGAAGATGTTTGAATCCATTACTACTTGTTATTTCGAATACGGCTCATGAATTTTTCGGTTTCGATAATCGAACGTCGATGCGTACCTTTTCCGATAACACCCTCCTCGTCCCAAGCCATCACCTCAAAAAGAAGTTTATTTCCGTTTACCTCTTTTAAAGTTGCCTCACTTTTAACTTTCATCCCTTTGGGAGTGGCCTTTGTATGTGTTACTGATATCTCAACACCAACAGTATTATAACCTTCGGGTAGTTTTTGCTGAACGGCATTTAGGGCAGCTTTCTCCATCATTGCAATCATTGCAGGCGTTGCAAAAACCTCAACTAAGCCAGAACCATAGTGAAGAGCCGTTGTATTTGCGGTTACTCGCTGTGTTTCCATCGCCGATAACCCGATACTTAGATTGAAATCCATAATTTTTCGATTTTCACAAAAGTATAAAAAACGATGCTCGATTCATCTTCTTGCAGATTATCTTTTTTGGCTAATATTGTATTTGTAATTTTAAGAGGGAAAGTGATAAGCAACAAGTGGCAAGTGGCAAGTGATAAGCGATAAGCGATAAGCGATAAGCGATAAGTTAAAAACTAAAGACAAAATACAAGTTAACTATGAGTAAAGTTATTATTGAGAAACTCTCTAATAAAGAGATAGTAAAAAGGAGTATAAACCAATGGCCAATTTGGGAAAAAGAAGTTTCGAAATTCGATTGGTACTTCGATTCTGAAGAGGAATGTCAGATAATTGAGGGTGAGGTTGAGGTTGAGACTCCAGAAGGGAAATTCACGATTAAAGCAGGTGATTTTGTTACTTTCAAGGAGGGATTAAAATGTGTTTGGAATGTTAAAAAAACAATAAGGAAACATTACAGTTTTAAGTAAGAAGAAGTGCTTATAGTGCCTAAAGTTTAGAGTACTTAAAGTACTTTAGGGCACTTTAGGCACTCGAAGTACTCTAGCGCACTTCTTCATAAATTAACATTAACTTAACATTAAAAATATATTGGCTTAGCTTTCAGAGACTATGAGAAGTTAACTTTGTACCGCAATTTAAACCATTAAATTATGTTTGGACTAAGCGCAGGGTTATCTATTCTTCTTGTAGCGAGCATTCTTGCCGCACTTTTCTTTGAATTCATTAATGGATTTCACGATACTGCCAACGCAGTAGCAACCGTAATCTACACCAAAACACTTAAGCCTCGAACAGCGGTTATTTGGTCAGGTATTTGGAATTTCCTAGGTGTTTATCTTGGGGGATTAGCTGTTGCCATGGCTATTATGAACCTACTACCATTAGAGATTTTAGTAGATCATAATATCTATCATAATCTAGCAATGATTTTTGCGTTAATCCTAACCGCTATATTTTGGAATTTGGGTACTTGGTATCTTGGAATTCCCTGCTCAAGTTCACATACCTTACTTGGTTCAATTTTCGGTGTAGGTATTGCATTTATGTTCATCAATGTTGATGGACATGTTGCTTTGAACTGGAAAAAGGTTATTGATGCAGGTCTTTCATTGCTTATATCTCCACTAATTGGCTTTGGTTTATCAATACTTTTAATGTCATTCTTTAAGAAAGTAATTAAAAAGAAGAAATTCTTTGATGAACCCGAAAAAGAAAAAACTCCTCCTTTTTGGATTCGTGGATGGTTGGTCCTTACATGTACCAGTGTTAGCTTCTTTCATGGTTCGAATGATGGACAAAAGGGAGTTGGATTAATCATGATAATTTTAATAAGCCTTGCACCTGCATTCTTTGCTTTGGATAGTTCAAAAAGCATTAGCAACATGTACGGCAATGTTCAGGCTGTTACCATTTACACCGACAAGGTGAATGTAAATAGCCTAAAACAAGAAGAATTGGCAAGTTTCACAAAGATTAAGCAGGATATAAAAGATATTAATAGCGTTATTGAAGAATCTGAAGCAAAAGATGAAATTGCACCAAGCAAGCGATTTGAAGTGAGAAAAGATATTATTATGGTTACCAAATCGTATGATAAGATTCTTTCGAGCCATAAAAACTCCGAATCACTTGGTTTGAAAAAAGATGAGTACACTCGACTCAATAATAACTTAAAAGAGATGAAATCTTTTACAGAGTTTGCTCCATGGTGGGTTATTCTACTTGTATCGATATCATTAGGCTTAGGAACCATGATTGGATGGAAACGAATCGTCGTTACAATAGGTGAAAAAATTGGGAAATCACACCTCTCATACGCTCAAGGAGCTAGTGCGGAGATGGTTGCTGCCAGCACCATTGCAATGTCAAGTTTACTCGGTTTACCCGTAAGTACAACACATGTGCTTTCATCAGGCGTGGCAGGAACCATGGTATCGCAAGGAGGAGTTAAGAATCTTCAAACAAAAACCGTTAAAAACATACTTATAGCATGGGTAGTTACGATTCCTGTTACTGTTGTACTAGCATGCGGAATATTCTTAGGATTATACTATTTAATGGGCTAAAAAAAGTGAGTTTTGTATATAAAAAGTAAAGCCCCGAAATTATCGGGGCTTTTGCTTGATGCTATTTTTTAATCTTCTCGGCCATGCTCTTTGCCAGAACCTCACACTGATGATACTTTTCATCCGACGGTTTACCATAAATCTCGGCTGGGCCAGCAACCAATTCAAGCTTTATCTCCTCTGCAAATTTCATTAGGTTTTTGACACCTCCACCATTCCAGCTATAGCTACCAAATAACCCTAAATACTTGTTTTTGATATTCATATGCTGAAGCTCGCGGGTTAAGTTCTCCATCAATGGGAACATCTCGGAATTATAGGCGCATGAACCAAGTATTAAGCCATTGTACTTCCAAATTTCGTTGATAAGGTGGCTAATGTGAGTTCTCGAAATATCATGTATTCGAATATTCTTAACCCCATTCTCTGATAGCTTACGACCAATGTAATCTGCCATCTGCTCAGTATTGCCGTACATTGATGCAAAAATAATAACAACTCCCTCTTCAGCTTCGTACCTGCTCCATCTATCGTAAAGTCCAATAACCTTTTCGGGATTTGAACGCCAAACTGGGCCATGGGTAGGTGCAACAGCTTTTATAGGAACTCCCTGCAGCTTAGCAAGTGCTTTTTGCACCATTACGCTATACTTTCCAACAATATTTGAGTAGTAGCGACGCATCTCTTCCTCAAAGAAAGAATCGTTTATTTCATCATCAAAAATGCCACCATCAAGGGTTCCGAAGCTGCCGAATGCGTCACCCGAGAAAAGAATTTGGTCGGTAATATCATAGGTCATCATTGTCTCAGGCCAATGAACCCAAGGGGTCATAAAAAATTTCAGTTGATGATACCCTAAATCAATAACATCACAGTCATTAACATCCAGCAAGTTTTCCTTGATTCCCCAATACGCATCAACAATCTTGAATGTCTTCTGATTTCCTACCAGTTGAACACCCTTGAAGTGATTGTAGATATCCTTTATCTCTCCTGAATGGTCAGGCTCCATATGGTTAATTACCAAATAATCGAGAGTTCTACCATTCAGAAGTTTCTCAATACGATCAATATAATTTCCTGCTGCATGATCTTCGAGAGTATCTATAAGAGCGGTTTTCTCATCAAGAATAAGGTATGAGTTATAAGAAACACCTCGCTCCAACGGCCACATATTCTCGAACAACCTTTTTCGGCGGTCGTTTACCCCAATCCAATGTACTTTTCCTTTAACTAGTTCTGTATAGTGCATGATATAAATTTTAAAAACAAATTCGGTCACAAAAATAGAAAAGATTTGGATTACAATTTTATAGTTTACAAATAAAAAAACCTGCTTTAGAATATCAGAGCAGGCTCAAAAATTCAATAATTGACTACTTTTTCAGATAAATAAAAAACTCCCAAGGTTTTAAGGTAATCTCTTCTCCCTTTGAAAATGTTTTTACATTTCCAGTCATGTATTCAGTATATGAATCAACATACTCATCTCCATCGAACGATACCTTTTGCTCGTTTGCCGTTAAATTGAAAATTGCAAATAGCTTTTCAGAGTCATTCGTGCGTGTAAAAGCGAAAATATTTGTATCGTTTGATGATTTGATTCTATATATATCAGCACCCTTATCACCTGCAGCAAGCGCAGTGTTTCTTTTCTTTAACTCAACTAACTTTTTGTAGAATGGGGTTAATCCTAATGAATCGTTCCAACTAATCTGATCTTTATCAAAGAACTTTAGTCTTTTATTAAAGCCAACCTCTTGACCTGAGTATATTAAGGGCATACCAGGCATAACAAAGGTTAACGCAGCAAATAGTTTAACAGCATCTCCCATACGTTCAAACTCAGTTCCATTCCATGAATTCTCATCGTGATTTGTAATAAAATTTAACTTGATAGTGTTCTTTGGGTAAACTGAAATATTCTTTAAGAGATATTTTTCAATATCGGTTACCGTTTCTTTACCTTGAGCAATCTGATTCATGATATGATGGAACTCCCAGCCATAATCTGCGTCAAAAGCAAATTGCTGAAGTTCTGGTTTATCGGCTTCGGCAAGCATAAATACTGGTTTAATTGCGTCGAGCTGTTTACGAGCATCGGTCCAAAAATCGGTAGGTACCTCGGCTGCAACATCGCAGCGGAAGCCATCAATACCAACATCCTTAATCCAGAATTTCATTGCATCAATGATATATTGCCTTAGCTCCTTTTTACCATAATCAAGTTTTGCAACATCAGTCCAATCAAAAGGAGAAACTACTTTTCCAGTTGAATCCCGCACGTACCAATCAGGATGTTCAGTGATAAGCACCGCATCATGCGAGGTATGGTTTGCAACCCAATCAATAATAACCTTCATTCCAAGCTCATGGGCTTTAGTTACAACACTTTTAAAGTCATCCAGATTACCGTATTCTGGGTTAACCGCTATATAATCCTTAACTGAATAGTAACTACCCAACGAACCCTTACGGTTCACTACTCCAATTGGATGAATCGGCATAAACCAGATTACATCAACCCCAAGCTCCTTTAATCTTGATAAATGACTTTCGAAGGCCTTGAAAGTACCTTCAGGTGTGTACTGTCGAATATTTACTTCATAAATAGTCGAATTATAAATCCACTCGTTGTGTACAACTTTAAATGCCTCTTGAGATATCTCCTTTTTTGAGCTGCATGAAGTTGTTGAAAGTATCGTTGAAAGCGATATTATAAGAACAAAAAGGAGGATTTTGCTCATAATTGAATTTCTATTCATAAAATTATGTTTTAAGTTAATTTCTTTATTCTTTATTTCAATCGATTGCAATAGATAATAACTAGTTTATGCGTTAATAAGATTCGATTCTGCTAATATAGCATTGCTTTTTTTTATATTTTTGCGATTATGAAAAAAATTGGCTTACTTGAAAAGTTTTTTTCAAAATATAATATTACATAATTCAAATTAAGTTTTTTTATGAAAAGAGTATTGGTTGCAACTGGTGGTGGTGATTGTCCTGGGTTAAATGCAGTGATAAGGGCAATTGTAAAACGTGCCGCTCAAGAACGCGACTGGGAAATTATTGGAAGCATTCAATCATTTGATGGAATTCTTCGCGAACCAACAGAGATAAGAGTTTTAGACGAAAGAGCTGTTGCAGGTATTCATGTTCAAGGTGGAACAATAATAGGTACAACAAACAAGGGAGGCCCCTTCGCTTGGCCAGTAAAGAACAAAGATGGAAGTTGGACTTCGGTTGATCGTTCGGATGAAATGATCAGGAAACTTCAGTACTTAGGAATTGATGCTGTTATTAGCATCGGGGGTGATGGCTCACAGAAGATTTCTCAAGATTTGTTTGAAAAGGGTTTAAATATTATTGGTGTTCCAAAAACTATCGATAATGACCTTTCTGCGACGGACTTCACTTTCGGGTTCCAAACTGCTGTGCAAATTGCAACTGAAGCAGTTGATAAACTTGTTACAACCGCTGCAAGCCACAACCGTGTTCTAATCCTTGAGGTTATGGGACGATATGCTGGCTGGATTGCACTCCATGCTGCGATTGCAGGTGGTGCTGAGGTTTGTCTTATCCCTGAAATTCCTTACGATACCCAAAAAGTTCTTGCTAAGCTGAATAGCCGTTACGATAAAGGAAAGGGAAATGCCATAGTTGTTATTGCAGAAGGTGCTGTACCTGTTGGAGGCAGCCTTACCTCTGAGCAAAGCGACGAAGTTGGTTACAATAACCTTCGTCTCGGAGGTGTGGCTCACAAGCTAATGCACGATTTGAAAAATGCAGGATTCGAAGCGGATATGCGCGAAACTGTATTAGGTCATTTACAACGTGGTGGTAGCCCAATTGCCTACGATAGAATTCTTGCCACTCAGTTTGGTGTAAAAGCATTTGAAATGGTTCTTGAGGGTAAATTCGGTGAAATGGTGGCTTACCGTCATCCCGATATAATCTCAGTTCCACTAATCGATGCAATTAACAAACCTAATTTTGTTGATCCAACAAGCGATTTACTAAAAACAGCACGTGGAATTGGAATTAGCTTTGGAGATTAATTGGTAAGTTAAAAAGTTGATAAGTAAAAAGGCTAACCCAAAGGTTAGCCTTTTTCTTGTCGAAATGAATTCAACTAATTATTGGCAATTAGTATTTCGAATGAATTTCCTTCCACCTGAATACTAAGTTCATTGTCCTTAATGACAAAGTGTGATCCAAATGATTCTAAAAATACTCTACCATTATAATCATCAGGCAGCTGAATATTAACAACCTTAGCTTTATTGCTTTTATTAAAGACAACGATTACCCTGTTTGTAAAATAGCCACGTACAAAAGCATAAACATCTTGCTTCACCAAAAGTGGTATGAAATCACCATAAATTAGGGCAAGGTTATTCTTTCGAATATTTACAATTTTCTTAGTAAAATCGATGGTAACCTTTTCATCATTATTTAAGCCGCTGAATTTCATCAAACGCCTATTGTCAGGGTCGTTGCCACCGGGAGAGCCAAACTCGTCGCCATAATAAATTGTTGGAACGCCTGGAATTGTCATATTGAATGCGTTAAGCATACAAAGTTTTTTGTAAGCAACTGGATCACCTACCTCAATATCCCTTGTCCATCCAGCGAGCTTAGCGTCCTCATCAAATTTCAATGAGCCTCCAGCATAGGATATAAATCTACCCCTATCCTGATTACCTGAAATATACCCCATCAGATTGTGATACCCGTAATAATCGAGGCTTTCAAGCAACGATGCATTCAACTTTGAGAAAGGTACATTAGGTTTAGCGAATGCAGCAACGGCATCGTCATAAACGTTAAAATCGAATTGAGAATCAACCATTCCACTCCCGATATAACTATTAATTAACTCTTTGCTTCCATAGGTTTCGCCAATTTGGAATACTGACTTATCAGCAGGCAGCTGCTTTATCTTTTGGGTTAATCGACGCCAGAATGGCTCGGGAATATGCTTGGTTGCATCGTGTCTGAATCCATCAATATCGTATTGCTTAATCCAATACAATGCAGAATCAGTCATGGGTTCAAATACTTCAGGTTTATCTAATGCCAATGTCGGAAGGAAAACATCGAACCAAGTTGTTAGCCTGTACTCATCCCACTTTTCGGTATTCATTGTTCCATCGGGTAGATAAAGTGACGTGAACCAATCGGGATGCTCTTTCCAAGCAGGATGTTCAATGTGAATATGGTGTGCAACGTAATCGAGAATTACATTCATCCCCTTTTGATGCGCTATGTTTATAAGATTATGTAGCTCATCAGATGTTCCAAACCTAAAATCGACCTTAGTTAATGATGTTGGCCAATAGCCATGATATGCCGAAAACTTTGTTCGAGGATTTTTATACAGGCCCCAAGCTCCTAAGGGGTTCTGAGTAATTGGCGAAAGCCAAATGGTATTAACTCCTAACGAATCGAAATACCCATCCTGTAACTTTTGGGTAACACCAGCGATATCTCCTCCAAAATAGTTGGCTTTAGGAAGAATTTCGGGATCATTAACAGGCTTATTGTTTGATTTGTTTCCATCAAAGAATCTATCAACCATCAAGAAATAGAGAATTTGCGATTGCTTATCGCTTCTAGTTAGCTGTGATGTTTTATTAACTACCTCACCAAAATCTAAAGGAATAAGAACATCGTTTGAGCAACCATACTCGTTGAAAGCCCAAATTCGAATGTTTGATCTTTTTACAGATTTAGCATTTGCAGGAATCCTAATCTTTAAATTAGTCCCATCCATCGAAACAAAGTCGTTTCCTAAACGATAGTTCTCCCAAAACACGAATACCTCGGTGCACTTATTTACAAGGCCAACCGTAAACTCCTTTCCAAAAGATTTAGTTACTAATTTTGGTTTAAGGCTATCGATATTATTACCAACGAATACTATGGAATTCCTACCTCCGATATTATTATCCTCCGATAATGAATTAGCAGGATCGAGCATCTCTTTGCCATCAACAACAATTAAATACTGGTACTTACCAGGATTTAACCACATCGATGTTTCAAACTTTCCGTCTTTTAACTCAAGAACTGTTTTTGCTGGGTTCCAATCGTTCATTTGCCCCTTAATTTGAACGGTTTTATAATTTTTCGACCTTGGATCGAACGAGAAGTTAGCAAGTAACTTTTTACTCTTCTTAACAAGCAGCGAGTACGATGAACCACCGATCCAAACCTTCATTTCAGAAAGTAACGGGGCTTTTGCTGTCTCGTAGTGTACGTTGAGAATCTTTTTATCAGATGAAAGCTCTATGCTAAATGCTGGGTTAGCCACAATAGAGTCAATTTTTGACACATCGAGAAAGTAGTCCTCAAGGTTTATGTCAGTCTGCTCACCAACAAACTGAATTGGTGTTGCCAATCCACGTATAGCAGAATCTTTAGGCAGGTTTTTGATTAAATCGGCATTTGAGCATGCCATAAACCCACATACAGAAGTAACAATTAGTAACCTCTTAATCATGACTTTAAGTTTAAGGTTAATTATGGTATTAGTTCAATAACAGCAGCGGAATAGGGAGCAAGTTTGATATCGGTCAAACTCTCTAAATGCTTATTCGATGTAATGTCAAAACCTCTTTTATATCCCTCTAAAATCTCATTAAAACGATTAGTATTTAGAACTTTACTCTTTTTATTTGAATTAAGAACAACCATTACAGCCTTGTTTGGGGTATACCTGAAATAGACATAGATATTGTCTTCGGGAACAAACTGTTTTAACTTTCCACTTTGAATTGCCTCAGATTGTAAACGCCATTTTAGAAGCGTTTGTAGATAATTCCAAGCCTCATTCTCTTTTGAAGTTCGTCCAACAGAAGCAAAAGCATTTCTTTTATCATCGGGCCAACCACCTGGGAAATCAATCCTTAACTTGCCATCACCATCCGACTTTTTACCTGTCATTAGCAACTCCGTTCCATAATAAATTTTGGGAATTCCTCTTGTGGTAAGTAGAAATGCCATCGCCATTTTATAACGGGCAATAGAGTCTCCTTTTCTGAAAAATCTAGATTCATCGTGATTATCGGCAAAGACTAATAGATTATCCGGATTTGCATAAAGGAAATCTTTCGAAAGAAGATCATATAGCCGTACAATACCTTTATCCCATCCGGGTTCCTCCGTAAAAGTGCTACGCATGGTGTACATTAATGGGAAATCCATTACCGATGGAACATTGGAGTTATACCCATCGCGATTATTGGAATCCTTTTGCCAATAGGCACACCAAGGAGAATCGTTAAGCCAGGCCTCGGCGACTATATTAAAGTTGGGGTACTCGGTCATAACCGATTTTGCCCAACGCGACATAAAAACCTTATCGGAATAAGGGTACGTATCCATTCTAATACCATCCAAATCGGCATACTCAGCCCACCAGATACTATTCTGAATGAGGTAGTTTGCAAGGAATGGATTCTCCTGATTCAAATCAGGCATGGTTGGTACAAACCAACCTTTTGACATTCTTTTCTTATCGTAATCCGAAGCATAAGGATCAGATATAACGGATGCTCTAAAGTTTGATCCTGTATATTCGGGCCATTGGTTAATCCAATCGGCTGAGGGTAAATTTTTCATCCACCAATGCTCGCTTCCGCAATGGTTAAAAACCAAATCGATAATTACTTTCAGTCCTTTTTGATGAGCCTTTTCAACCATCGATTTGTATAAATCGTTTGAACCATGCCGAGGATCTACCTTATAGAAATCGGTTATTGAATACCCATGATAGGATGCCTCCTTCTGGTTATTCTCTAGCACTGGCGTTAACCAAAGCGATGTAACTCCTAGCTCGTTGAAATAATCAAGATGATTAATGATACCCTGAATATCGCCACCGTGGCGACCATACTGATTTTTTCGTTTCAACTTATCATTGTACCCGTCAACTTCATCATTGGATGAATCGCCATTGGCGAACCGATCGGGCATTATAAGATAAACTACATCTTTGGATGAGAAACCCTTACGCAACGAGGAGTTATCTTTTCGTTGGTAAAGAGTGTATGTGTACTTTAAATTATTCTGATTTTTAAATGAAAATATAATATCAAAACTACCTGCTTTAGCCGTTTCATCAATAGAAAGATCTAAAAACAGATAGTTTTGATTTTCTAAGCGGTTTACTTTTGAAAGCGTAACACCGGGGTAATTGATATCCACCTGAGCATCCCCAATCTCTTTTCCATAGATCATCAGCTGTAGGTTTTTGTTTTCCATTCCAACCCACCAGCATAAAGGTTCAACGCGGTTTATCGATTGCGCCGATATCATCTGTGATAAAAGAGTTAATAAACATGCTGCAACAAATGGATATTTTTTCATCTACCTCGCTGTGCTTACACCCATCTATTCAAAGCATTCAAATCGGCAAAAGCCTCTTTCAAACGCTCAACGATCGACTCCTCGCCTTTTCTTAGCCAAACACGAGGATCGTAGTATTTTTTATTCGGAGAATCAGCACCCTCAGGGTTTCCGATTTGCCCTTGAAGATAACCTTGCTTTGCCATGTAGAACTGACGGATACCATCCCAGTATGCCCATTGAAGATCGGTATCAATATTCATTTTGATAACACCATAGCTGATTGCCTCAGCAATTTTCTCCTTTTCAGAACCACTACCACCATGGAATACAAAGTTTACAGGGTTGTGGCTTGTTCCAAATTTCTGCTCAATTAGCGCTTGTGAATTCTTTAAAATAATTGGATTTAGCACAACATTTCCTGGTTTGTAAACACCATGAACGTTACCAAACGAAGCAGCAATGGTGAAATTTGGGCTGATTTTTGAGAGTTCTTCGTATGCGTAAGCAACCTCTTCGGGCTGAGTATATAGTTTAGAGCTGTCAACACCTGTATTATCAACACCATCCTCTTCTCCACCGGTTACACCAAGCTCTATTTCAAGGGTCATGCCCATTTTGGCCATGCGCTCTAAATATCTTTTTGATATCTCTATATTCTCCTTTAGGCTCTCCTCTGACAAATCAAGCATATGCGAGCTGAAAAGCGGTTTACCATTCTCCTTAAAGTGCTTTTCACCAGCATCTAGAAGTCCATCAATCCAAGGAAGCAGTTTTTTTGCAGCATGGTCGGTATGAAGAACCACTGGTACATCATAAGCCTCGGCTAAAAGATGAACGTGCTTTGCACCGCTGATTGCACCAAGAATACTGGCCTTCTGGCCTTCGTTGCTTAAAGTCTTTCCTGCAAGGAATGATGCTCCGCTATTTGAAAACTGAATAATAACAGGCGAATTAACGGCCTTAGCTGTTTCAAGAACAGCGTTCATAGTATTGGTACCTGTTACATTTACAGCAGGTAAGGCAAAATGCTCTGCTTTTGCATAAGAGAAAAGCTCCGAAAGCTGTTTCCCTGTTAAAACCCCAGATGAAATTTTTTTCATGATATTAAAATTTAAAATCTTTTGTAGTTAAACCTAAATTTTGATTAGGCTACTACTATTAACACATAATGGCTTATCCCATACTTTTACATCCAGGGATGGGCCTTGCTCGTTGATAATAATTATCTCTTCGTGAGCAACTTTAACTTTAATCAGGTTTTCGCGAAACCAGATTTTAAAGCTAAACGATTTCCATCCCTTAGGAATACTGGGGTTAAAGATAAGCATATCATTTTGAATTCTCATACCGCCAAAACCCTCAACAATCGACATCCAGGTTCCGGCCATACTGGTAATGTGCAATCCTTCATGAACTTCCTTGTTGTAATCATCAAGATCTAAGCGGGCTGTGCGTAGGTAAAGGCTATAAGCTTGGTCGATTTTACCAATTTTAGCCGCCAAAATGGAATGAACACATGGCGAAAGCGATGATTCATGAACTGTTCGGCTCTCGTAGAACTCAAAGTTATTTTTGATTGTTTCAATATCAAATCTATCCTCAAAAAGGTAAATACCCTGAAGAACATCGGCTTGCTTGATAAAGCAAGAGCGGAGTATTCGATCCCAGCTCCATTTCTGGTTAATGGGGCGCTGACTTGGCTCAAGATCCTTAACTAAGATTTGCTCCTTATCCATGTAGCCTTCCTGCTGTAAGAAAACCTTACGTTTCTCGTCGTAAGGAAGATAAACATTAGCCCTAATCACTTTCCACGTTGCAATCTCTGAGGTCTCGTTAAAATAGATTGATTCAACAATATTGTTATATCTGCTTGGATCGTTTTTCTTAACAAGATATATTGCCTGCTCGGTATACTCTAAGCACCAACATGCTATTGTACTTGTATACCAGTTGTTATTTACATTATTCTCGTACTCGTTTGGTCCAGTTACACCCAACATTACATACTTACCCTTCGATTCGGAATAGGTAAATCGTTGTGCCCAAAATCTGGAAATGGCAATTAATACTTCTAAACCAAAATTGGCAAGATATTCAGTATCACCAGCATATCTGATGTAATTGAATATTGCAAAAGCGATTGCTCCGTTTCGGTGAATCTCCTCAAAGGTTATCTCCCACTCGTTGTGACACTCCTCCCCGTTCATTGTAACCATAGGAAAAAGCGCAGCACCATTGGTAAAACCTAACTTCTGTGCATTAATGATAGCCTTTTCAAGGTGCTTGTATCTATATATAAGAAGCTGGCGTGCAACCTTTTGACCATGCGTGCACATGTAAAATGGTAAGCAGTAAGCCTCAGTATCCCAATAGGTCGACCCACCATACTTCTCACCAGTAAAGCCTTTAGGTCCGATATTCAATCGCTCATCTTTACCTGTATAGGTTTGGCTTAGCTGAAAGATATTGAAACGTATGCCTTGTTGCGCAGCAACATCTCCCTCAACGGTTATATCGCTATGCACCCAAATATCAGCCCAAGCATCAATATGTTCTTTTAATAAAGTGCTATAACCTTTAGATAAAGCAATATCTAACGAGTGTTGAATTGCATTTCGGATATTATCCTTTTCGCTATTAAGCGATGAAATAACCGCAACATACTTAGTAATCGAAAACTCTTTCCCCGAGCTAACATCAGAAGAATAATTGCAACTTACATGGTTGCTACTTTGATCCTGATTTGTAACATTGGCAATGCTTTTACCATCTAACGAAACATTACAAACCATTCCGTGCCCAACCTCAAAATCGAGCTTATTGGTTTTGGTAATAAGATAACCTCCATTGCTTGTTAAACCTTTGCTTACCTCAACCCAGAACTTTTCGTTGTAATTGGAATCCTCATTAATTACATTGCCATCGAGGTAAGGCTGCAAGGTAATTTTTGCATTAGAGTTTAGCGGTGTAATGGAGTATTGAATAACTCCCAACTCAGGACTACTCATGCTGAGAAAACGCTTTGCGCAAACTTTAACTTTAATCCCCGATTGCATCTCGGCAACAAAACTGCGCTCAAGATATCCTTCTTTCATATTTAAAACTCTTACGAAAGAATCGACCTTACAAACGGCTAAGTCAAGTTGTTCATTATCAACAACAACATTAATACCAATCCAATTGGTAGAATTTATAACCTTAGCAAAGTATTCGGGGTAACCGTTTTTCCACCAGCCAACTCGGGTTTTATCAGGGTAATAAACCCCAGCAATATAACTTCCTTGAAGTGAACTATCGCTGTACTTCTCTTCGAAATTTGCTCTTTGACCCATTGAGCCATTACCGAGACTAAAAAGACTTTCAGAAGCACGCGCATTCTTTGGGTTAAAACCCTCCTCAACAATTGACCACTCGTCGTGCTTTAAGTACTGATTCATAGTATATTATTTACTATTAATTTATCAAACTCAAAAATTTACTCATCGTCATGCCAATGAAATTTGGAACAACGATATTTGCTTTGAACAGAACAGCTGGATTACCAATGCCAACACATTTAAAACCTCCACGAATTGCGGCTTCAACACCAGCTTCGGCATCCTCAAAAACTATACTTTGGCTTGGAGCCACATTTAAATCCCTAGCGGCAAGTAAGAATATTTCAGGATCAGGTTTTGCATTGGATACCTTCGTACCATCAACAATGGTTTCGAAAAGGTGAATAATGCCTAGCTGGTTAAGGATTAGCACAGCGTTTTTACTTGCAGAACCTAAACCTATCTTAACCCTATTTACTTTCAATTCATCAATAAATGCTCTAACTCCAGGAAGAATTTCATCCGGTGTCATTTTAGCAATATATTCGAGATACCATTGGTTTTTTCGAACTGCTAAGAACTCTTTTTCTTTTTCATTTAATGTTACTCCACCTATCTCCAAAAGAATATTTAACGAATCTAAACGGCTAATCCCCTTTAACCGTTCATTATCCTTTTCATGAAATTCAAAACCCAGCTCGCTTGCCAATCGTTTCCACGCTAAATAGTGATACTTCGCTGTATCAACAACAACACCATCGAGATCGAAAATGCAGGCCTTAATCTCTAACATAGCACAAAATCTTTCAACTTAATTCCTTTTAGTTTGGAACAGCTGGAGCAACAAAATAGTTACCCCAGCCTTCCATTCCCCTAACAAAACCTCTAAAACTAAATCTAAATGAAAACACTCAAAAAACACTACTTTTTATCCTTCACAAACAAGACTAAAAATGCAGCTATAAACAATGAGATACCACCAAGTACCAAGGCATAAATGGCCTCATCATGAAATACCTTTCCTACTAAATATCCTAATATACTACCGGCAAGAATTTGTGGAATTACAATAAAGAAATTGAAAATACCCATGTAAACGCCCATCTTTTTAGATGGTAACGAACCCGTTAAAATGGCATAGGGCATTGCAAGAATGCTCGCCCATGTTAAGCCAATACCCAAAAAGGATAAAAGCAACATATTTGGGTTTGTGATAAAGTATATGGATATAAAACTTGCCCCACCAACCATTAGAGCTACCATGTGAGTAATTTTACGGCTAGTAATTTTTGCAAAATAGATAAGCAAAAAGGCAAAGATTGCTGCGAAAAGGTTATAAATACCGAAACAAAAACCTACCCAGTTTGCTCCCTCATTATAAAGCGCTGAAGTAGGATCGGTTGTTCCGTAAATATGGCTTGTAACAGCGCGGTTGGTATAAATCCACATCGAGAAGAGTGCAAACCATGAGAAAAATTGTACAAATGAAAGTTGTTTCATTGTGGAAGGCATGGTATTCAAGTCCGAAATCACTTCGACTAATCCTTTTGCCTTACTTGTATAGCCCTGAAAATAGCCTGCGGCAATTTCAAGAATACCAAAGGCTATTAGACCTATAGAGCCAACATATACCTCCTTTTCAACGTGAATAAAGAAGAGAAGAACACTCAAAAGAACGCCGAGTATAAGCCCAATTACCCCGATTTGAAATTTGAGGTGAGGAGTATTAATTCTTTCTTGAACACTAGGATTTATATCCGCTTTAAGCTCTTCCTTTTCCGATTTATCAAACTCATCTAACTGAGCAGGAGAATACTCCTTAGTTGAAAGTACAGTAATTAAAATTGCTGCAATGAAAACTAACGAACCTATAAAAAACGATAGTTTTACTGACATTGGAATCTCTCCGGCTGCTGCAGTATTGGATATATTAAACCAATTGGTAAAGATGTAAGGAAGCGAAGAGGCAACAAATGCGCCGGTTCCAATAAAGAAACTTTGCATCGCAAAGCCAGTTGTCCGTTGTTCCTGGGGTAGCATATCGCCAACAAAAGCTCTGAAAGGTTCCATTGAAACGTTTATTGATGCATCCATAATCCAGAGCAAACCAGCTGCAACCCATAAAACGGGAGAATTGGGCATAATAAATAATGCAATCGAAGCTAGTAAAGCACCTGCAAAAAAGTATGGCCTTCTGCGTCCAAATCTACCCCACGTTTTATCGCTTGCATGACCAATTATTGGTTGAATAATAAGTCCCGTTAAAGGCGCAGCAAGCCAAAGAATAGGTATGGTCTCAATCTTAGCACCTAATGTTTCAAAAATCCTACTAACATTGGCATTCTGAAGAGCAAATCCGAACTGAATTCCTAAAAATCCAAAGCTCATGTTCCAAATCTGCCAAAAGTTGAGTCTGGGTCTTTTACTCATAATATATAATTAAGGTATAGAGAATATTAAATTGAACAGCAAAATCAAAAGTAAGTAAAAAATAGATTCGATAGATCAATGAATTCTCTAGAACGCTCTAAATATAAGGGGTTTAAAACTCAGAAGGGGCATTTCAATCGATTACGGAACAAACAAAAAATATTTTATTTATTTTTAAATTAAATCTATTTGAAAGAAAACATGATGGGAATTCTATAAAAACAAAAAGCTCAATCGTTGGATTGAGCTTTGATTTAAACATAACGAATTATCTAATTTTCGATGAATCCCTAACAACTAAACTTGTTTTAAGAATCTCGGTACTTTGTGGTTCAGGTTTTGTCTGCCTAATCCTTTTAATTAGCATTTCCATGGCTTTTCGTCCCATCTCAAATCCGGGTTGCTTAACAGTGGTTAATGCAGGATCTAACATTTCGGCGGTTAAGTCATCGCCGAACCCTACAACTGATACATCCTGTGGAACTCTTAATCCGTTCTTTTGAAGAACTTTCATTGCCCCAGCAGCTGTAAAGTCGTTTACAGTAAAAATTGAATCGAACTTAACCTTACTATCAATCAGCTTTTGTGTTTCGACCAAGGCAGCGTGGAACGTATCGCAGGGAATTAATAATGAACGGTCAATTACCACACCGTTATCGCTCATCGCTTTTAGATAACCATTTAATCTGTTTTGTCCGATTAAGCGATTTTGAGGTCCCTCGAAATGAACAATCTTTCGACGACCCTGAATGATTAAGTGCTCAGTTGCCTGATACGCACCAACAAAATCATCAATAATAACTCTATCAGATGCTATCTCCTCAACAATTCTATCAAAAAAAACGATAGGAATACCCTCCTCCTCCAAGCGCTGAAAGTGGGAATAATTCTCAGTCTCCTTGGTCACTGAAACCAATAAACCATCAATAATTCCGTTAAAAAAGGTATCGCATGCGGCTACCTCTTTATTATAATCCTCGCTCGACTGGCTAATCATTACGCTATAGCCATATTCATTGGCAACCTCCTCAATTCCACAAATTACTGATGAAAAAAAGTAGTGAACAATTTCGGGAATAATAACCCCAATAACGTTACTTTTTTGACTACGCAGGCTAAGGGCTATAATATTTGGACGATAGTTAAGTTTTTTCGCTAGTTCGTTAACCAATCGCTTGGTTTCGTGGCTAATATCTGGGTGATCTTTTAATGCTCTGGATACGGTTGATGGGCTTATACCTAATTCCGATGCAATATCTTTAATGGTAACCTGACTCGATTTCATACTATTTGAATTTAAACAAAGTTAGTAAAAAGTTGTTAATTCATATATAACTAAAATAGCTTGACTAAACATCACCTCTTTTGTTTTAAAATATCGTTTAAACCCGACAACCCAGATTGCAAACGATTGCGGTAACGTTTGCATAAAATATTGATTAATAATTGCTTAGGCTTTATTGTCGTACTATATTTATATGTAGATTGCAAAATCATAAAACCAAACCAAAACTTAATAAAACATAGGTATGAGGAAAGAATTCTTTATCGGGAAGATTATTCTCCTGCTAATTATTTCTGCGTATTGTAATATCACGTTTGGGCAAGAGTTAAACGTTACAGGTACCATTACCGAAAAAGCGAATAACCAACCCATTCCAGGTGTTACAATTCTGATTAAAGGTACAACCAAGGGAGTTACCACCGACATTTACGGAAAATATACAATTAAAGCTGAAAACAACGATATACTGGTTTTCAGCTTTATTGGTTTTTTACCTGTTGAAGAGACTGTAAATGGCAGATCTATAATTGATGTTGCCATGGCCGAAGAGTCAACCCAAATTGACGAGCTGATTGTGATCGGTTATGGAACTCAGAAGAAGAGCGATAAAACGGGTGCAGTAGCTCAGGTAACGGCTGAAGAATTAAACAAGGGTGCTTTGCAAGATCCCATTCAAAGTCTTTCTGGTAAAACAGCTGGGGTTCTTATTACAAAACGTGGTGGTGACCCTAATGGAGGGTTCTCTGTTAAAATAAGAAGTCAAGCTAGTTTATTTGCAGGCACAGAACCTTTATATGTTATTGATGGAGTACCAGGTGTCGATCCA
Source organism: Bacteroidales bacterium (assembly GCA_025361485.1). GTDB lineage: Bacteria > Bacteroidota > Bacteroidia > Bacteroidales > Tenuifilaceae > UBA8529. Next base: position 20,159 of record JANYLA010000019.1, on the reverse strand, counting down.
ACTTCTATTTCATCAGATGATATTGAATCTTTTAACGTACTTAAGGATGCTTCTTCGTCTGCAATATATGGAGCAACAGGTGCAAATGGGGTTATAATCATTACTACTAAAAAAGGAAAAAAAGGAAAGATCGGTGAGAGCGTAGAATTTTCATCCTCCCTATCAGTTGATAATGTAGCAAAAAAACTTGACCTGCTAAATGCAAGTCAGATAAGGAAATATGTTAATGACAATGGTTTAAGTTCATCGTTTGTTGATGGGGGGGCAAGTACCGATTGGCAGGATGAATTATACAGAATAGGTAAGACACAAAATAATAATATTTCCTTATCTGGGGGTGATGAAAATAATAACTTTAGAGTATCACTTGCGAATTCAAAATTCGAAGGAGTAATAAAGGGCTCTTCTAAAGATAGAACCACTGGTCGAATTAATTTTTCACATAAGATGTTCGACAATAAGTTCACAGTTTCGGCTACCGCATCGGGAACCGTTGAGAAAAATTATTTTGTAAAATATGATGGAAATGGTAGACAAGATGTAATTTGGCAGGCTTTGCAGCGTAATCCAACCGACTCTGTTTACAACTCTAATGGTGATTATAAAGAAGTATTAAGAGATTTTGGATATGTAAATCCTCTTGGAGTTATTTCTGATATACAAAATGAGAAATCACAAAAAAAATTACTTGGTAATATTTCAACCGATTGGGAAATTTTTAAAGGCTTTAAGCATTGGCTTAGCCTAAGTTATACTAGAGATGATGAAGAAAGTTATTATTTTGAACCTTCAGGGGGTTACTCAAATCCAGTTGGTTTAGGTTCAAGGTCATTTTATAACACAGAAAGAAAATACTTAGAAACTACTTTAAGCTATAATAAAGATCTGTTTACAAATCAAAACCTTAGTATTATTGGTGGATACTCTTACCAGTTTGATACAAATACAGGTATTAAAGCTTATGGAGAAGGTCCAACATCAAATCTAATAAAATCTTATAACCTTGCAACTTTGAACTTAGTTAAATCAGGAGATATTAGTTCAAGATATAACACGGTAAATAAGATATCTTACTTTGGTAGAGTAATCTATAATATCGATTCAAAGTATATTATTACTGCAACCCTTAGAAGGGATGGGTCATCAAAATTTGGTGCAAATAACCGATGGGGTAACTTTCCATCAGCGTCTATTGCATGGAATATTAAAAAGGAAGTTTTTATGAATCAATTTGAATTCCTTGATCAATTAAAATTAAGAGTTGGTTACGGTGTAGCTGGTAACGATAAAATTCCATCCAATGCTTATCGTCCAATAATTGGTCCTACTGGAACAACTTTTGATTTTGAAAGTGGACAATACATACCACAATACACTGCTACTTACAATGCAAATCCTAACTTGCAATGGGAAGAAAATAAAGAGTTAAACTTTGGTTTGGATTTTGGATTATTTAAAAACAAATTAAGTGGTAGTTTTGAGTTTTATAGAAGAAAAACAACGGATTTGTTGGTTGACATCCCTGCAAGACTAAGCAGTCAAGCATACCCAAGAATTTGGATAAATGGAGGTGACTTTTCTAGTAGTGGTTTCGAAGCAAATATCCAGTACTTTGCAATTTCCACAAAAAAATTAGATTGGAAAACTCAATTTTCTTTCTCAACATTTAAACAAAAAATTGATAGAATTGATCATGATTTCACTGGTCAAAACAATAAACAAGGTTGGTTGCAAGGTAGAGGTCTTGTAGGTGATGAAAATTGGACTCAATATATCAAAGAGGGATGGGAGCTAGGAACTTTCTACATGCCTGAATATGCTGGAATATCCAGTACTGGAAAGTACCTTTTCTACACTGCCGCTGGTGGAGTTACAAGTATTTTACAAAACGCAGAACGTAGAGTTGTTGGACATGCACTACCTAAATTTGAAGTAGGATGGACCAACAGTTTTAATATATACAAGTACTTTGATCTAAGTTTCTCGTTCCGAGCTGTTTATGGTGGTGATGTTTTAAATGTTACCCGTTTAATTCTATCGAATCCTACCCAATTACCTACTTTAAATGCACTTACAGAAGCTCTTGATAATGCTCAAAAAGGATTAAAAAGTGCACCTATTATTAATAGCTTATTTCTTGAGGATGGTTCATTTATTAGACTTGAGAACCTAAGTTTAGGCTATACTTTTAATAAATTCAAAAATAATAACTATAGGGTACGCTTTAATATTACTGCAAATAACCTTTTCATTATAACTAGATACAAAGGTACAGATCCAGAAATGACATATACAGGATTATCATTTGGGATTGATAATTTCAATGTCTACCCAAAAACTAGATCAATCATGTTTGGTGTTACATTAACTCTTTAAAATCATTAAAATGAAACGATTAATCAGCATATTAGCAGTTGGAATCCTATTAAACAGTTCGTGTACTAAAATTCAGGATCCCCTTTACGACTCAGTAAATGAAAATGATTTTCCCGAGAACTTAACTCAACTTGCCATTGTACCCTCACCTGCATATAAACAAATGCAATATTTTCTCGATGGTGGAGGTTGGTGGTTTGCACAAGAGTTGACTTCTGATGAAATGGTTTGTCCAACCCGTCATACCGACTGGGCAGATGGAGGTAAATGGGCTGTTTTACATACCCATGAATGGACTAATACCACTGAAGCAGTCAGTAGTATGTGGGGTAATTTTATTGATGGAACTAGATTCGCTAACAAAATAATTGAAAGACTTCAGGAATTACCCCAAACTGAAAGTTCAATTATTAGTATTTCTAAAATGAAGATTTTAAGAAGTTACTATTATTATTTATTGATTGATAATTATGGCGATGTCCCTTATGTAACTAAGTTTAAAGATGCAGTTGCAGAACCTGAAAAGGAACCTCGCGCAACTATATTTAATAATATAACTCAAGAAATTGCTAAAGAACTACAAGTTATCCCTATTGCCCAAATAAGTAAATATTCGGTAACTAGAGCCATGGCTTACTCATTGCTTGCAAAATTATACCTCAATTCGGAAGTATACACAGGAACTCCTCAGTGGGAAAAAGCAGGAAAATATTGCGATACCTTAATGACTTTGGGGTATGCTCTTGAACCTAATGCATTGGGACCATTTATTACGATGAATGAAAATTCAACTGAAAATATATGGACTATCCCTTTCGATGAAGACAAATTTAAAGGTTTTAATCTTCACATGCGTACCTTACATTACAATAGCAACTTGACCTTTGATATGCCTGTTGGTCCATGGAATGGTTTTGCTGTAACTGAAAGCCATTACAATTCATATCCATTAGGTGATAAACGAAAAGGTTACTTTTTAGTTGGACAGCAGTATGATATTGGAGGAAAACCAATTAATGATGTTGCTGCAGGTAATCTTCCCCTTATATTTAATCCCTATATTCCAAAACTAATTATGGATGCTAGCAATACTCCTGAAGAAATTCGTATGTCAGGTGCTAGAGTAGTAAAATTTGAAATTAAAAAAGGGGCAAAAGCTGATTTAAGTAACGACTTTCCCATTTTCCGCTATGCTGATATTCTGCTTATGAAAGCGGAGGCAGAGATTCGTCAAGGAAGAAGTGGTGATGAATGGGTTAATATGATTCGAGAAAGAGCTGGTTTAAACGATTTGTCAGGCGTTACCCTCACTCAACTTCTTGAAGAACGGGGACGTGAAATGTTCTGGGAAGCTCATCGTCGGCAAGACCAAATCCGTTTTGGTACATTTAATGAAGAAGGATGGTACAAACCCGCTTCTGATCCAAGCAGAAAAATATTCCCTATACCTCAATGGGCAGTTGATGTAAATCCAAATCTTGCAAAATAAAAACTATTTACAAACCCTTAATTAATAAAAGAATATGAGAAAAATTAGATTGAATTTAGTATGGGTGCTAATCGCAGCCATATTTGCAACTGGTTCTTGTAAAAAAGATGACAACAGTCCAACAAATCTTACCGAAGATGGTGTATACGTTGTTGGTGCAGGAACACCTTTAGTTACTCTTGATTCTAAAGGACTTATGTATGCTGGTGTAAACGAAGTAAAACAAAAGGTAAGAACTGGCATGTTTGAAGTCTACATGACTGTAAAAGCTGGTGCTGATGGTTTTAATATCGTTGAAAAAGCTGGTGCTGTTGAAACAACTTATGGACCTTTAGCAGTAGTAAATAAAGTTCTAACTGGAACTAACGATCAACCAAATGAAACTATTCAATTAGGAACCTACGCAGAAAACACAAATAAGTTTACTGTTCCTGCAGATGGTCTTTATCACATTGTAATTGATAAAACTTTAGGTCTTGTTACAATTATTCCTGTTAAACATTGGGCTGTTATCGGTGCTGCAACAGCACTTGGATGGGGTGGTGAAACTGCATTTCCACTAAAAGGTACTTTTGATTTTGCTAGCAATAAGGTAGAATTTGAAGCAACCAATCTTAAAATGGACAAAGGGGAATTCAAATTCCGTTATGATAATGCTTGGAAAGTTGAAATGAACATCCCAACCACTAGTGGTGACTCTTTAAAAGTAAACACAAACCTTGGTGGTGCTACTCTTGATGCATTAACTCCAGGTGGTGCTAATATCAACTTTGCAGGAGCTTCGCGTGGTTTCTACACCATTAACGTTAAATGGACTCTTGCTGATGGAATTAAAGTAACAATGACTAAAACTGGCTCAATTGAGCCTACAAATTATACCGCTATTAAGTTTGGTATTATTGGCAACTGCTACTTTAAACCAGACGGTGTTGCTAAAGCAAATTGGAATATCAACTGGGGTGCAACATCACTTTTAAATCATGCTGACTCTTTAGCTCATACTATTGTTCCTGTTGTTACAAATACAACTACCTATACATGGACATGGGATCATGTTGGAATTGTTATTCCTGAAGCTACTGCAGATGATATGGTCTTCAAGATTCGTCAGGATGCAAACTGGTCTGGTAAGAGTATTGGTTATGGTGCTGTAACTATGGCAGGCGCTGCTGCTGCTAACTTCTCAAACAAAGATGGTAACTTTAAGTGTTCTACTGTAGGTGACTACAAGTTTATTCTAGTTATTGATGCTTTGACTGAAAATTACACGTTTACGGCTACTAAGTATTAATAAAACTATTCTACATTAAAAAGGGTATGCAGTTGCATACCCTTTTTATTAATATACCGTAAACATTAGATATTGCTTTACCCCTAAAAAATTATGAGCGCATATAATTCTCGTTTAATAATAATACTTTGCTTTTTTCTTTTTAACAATTTGCTAAAAAGTCAAATTATTACTGTAATTCCAACTTTACCTACCGATGCGAATCAGGTCGTAATAACATTCAATTCTACAGGTACGGCTTTTAATAACTATTCTGGCGATATCTATGCTCACACTGGGGTAAAGGTTGAAGGCTTAACCACCTGGCAGTATGTTAAAGGGGCATGGGGAGATAATATTGTTCAACCAAAGCTTACAAAAACTGGGGTAAATACCTATACATTAACCATAAGTCCGAGTATTAGACAATACTACATTGTCCCTTCTGATAAAAAAATCACCCAGCTCTGTTTTGTATTTCGAAGTGGCGATGCTACTAAACAAACCTCTGATATTTTCTATAGCGTTTACCAGCAAGGTCTAACCCTTGACATTACAAATCCAACTCAGGATAAACCAATTTACGAATTAAATTCATCCATTTCGGTTCAGGTTAGCGCAAATGGTTCAACCAATCTAAAATTACTTGTTGATAACCTTGACGTTTCAAGCACAGCAACAACATCAATAACTTATAGCTATACTGCAAATACTTACGGAAAACATTGGTTTAAGGCCATTGCAACAAGTGCTACCGAAACAAAAAAGGACTCCGTTTATATACTAGTCAGACCCGAGGTTACAACCGAAGCACTTCCTGCAGGTTTAAACTCCGGTGTGAATATTATTCAAAACGACTCCGTTATTTTTGTTCTAAACGATCCTCCGGCAAAAAAGCAATACTGCTATTTAATCGGCAGCTTTAGCAATTGGCTTATCGATGACCAATACTACATGAAACGTACACCCGATGGTAAAAACTATTGGATAACGTTAAAAAATCTAAATCCTGATGTCGAATATCTATACCAATACTTCATTGATGGACAGATTAAACTTGCCGATCCATATTGTACTAAGACTAGCGATCCGAACGATCAGTATATCAGTTCAACAAATTATCCAGGCCTAATTAGCTATCCAGCGGGTAAAACTACAGGAATTGCTTCTGCATTTAAAATAAACGAAGAGCAGTACACTTGGAATACTTCGAGCTTCGCCCCTCCTCAAAAAAAGGATTTAGTGATTTATGAACTCCATATCCGCGATTTTATTAACGGCGATTATATCAAAACCGTTCAAGATTCGCTGGGCTACTTGCAGAAACTTGGCGTTAATGCAATTGAGCTAATGCCCATCAGCGAATTTGAGGGTAACGATAGCTGGGGTTATAACCCATCGTTCTATTTTGCCCCCGATAAAGCCTACGGAACCAAAAATGATTACAAAGCCTTTATTGATGAGTGCCATAGCAGGGGAATTGCAGTAATTCAGGATATTGTTTTTAACCACTCATACGGACAATCGCCCTTGGTTCAGATGTACTTTAACTCTGGAACCAATAAACCATCGGCTGATAATCCATGGTATAACCAAACAAGCCCAAACGCGAGCTATTCATGGGGATACGATTTTAACCACGAAAGCATTTACACTAAAGCGTTCATGGATAGCGTATTAAAATATTGGATGACTGAATATAAGGTTGATGGTTTCCGTTTCGACTTTACCAAAGGGTTTACCAATGTCTCTGGCGACGGAAGCGCTTATGATGCGACGAGAATAGCAATTCTAAAACGCATGGCCGATAAAATATGGGAAACAAAGTCAAATGCCTATGTTATCCTTGAACATTTTGCGACTAACTCAGAAGAAACACAACTTTCTAATTATGGAATGATGCTATGGGGTAATATAAATTATAACTATTGCGAAGCCTCAATGGGCTATGTTTCAACCTCCGACTTTTCGAGCGTTTCATACAAAAATAGAGGATGGACAAATCCAAACCTTGTGGGTTACATGGAGAGCCACGATGAGGAACGCATGATGTATAAGAACAAAACGTTTGGCAACTCCACAACATCCTATAATGTTAAAGATATCTCAATAGGCTTAAAAAGAAATGAGCTGGCAGCATTATTCTTTTTTACTGTACCTGGTCCGAAAATGGTTTGGCAATTCGGCGAGTTGGGATACGATATCTCTATTGATCAAAACGGTAGGGTTGGCCGCAAACCGATACACTGGGATTACATGCAAGATTACGACCGACATCATCTATTGGCCACCTATTCTCAGCTAATCAATCTAAAGAAAGAATATCCAGTATTTGGAACAAGCGATTTCGCAATCTCTTTCTATGGCTCAAAAAAATGGATTAAGCTAAACAGCCCCGATATGAATGCTATTGCTCTGGGAAATTTCGATATTCAAAATGCAGCCTTTACTATAGATTTTCAAAATTCTGGTCGATGGTACGAATATTTCTCACAGGATTCAGTTGATTTAGCAACAACATCATTCAACGCCTCTTTCAATCCTGGAGAATATCGTTTATACACATCGAAACGAATTATTAAAAAGGATATTTTCTTAGGGATTGATGATAAACCCATTTTAAACCCTAATTCTGAATTCGATGTTTTTCCAAACCCAAGTAATGGTTTATTCAGCGTGAGCGTAAGTATGAATAATCATCAAAAGGTAAATATTTCTATTTACTCAATTATTGGCCAAAAGGTATTCAATTCAGACTACAACAACCTATCAACAGGAATTAACACCCTTGATGTCCAAATGCCATCAAACGCCACTCCAGGCATCTATATTTGCCGAATAGTGTCGGGGAATACCATTCAATCCAAAAAGATAATTGTTGAGTAAGTAAAGATCAATTAAACCCATCAGGTTAATATTCTAACCTGATGGGTTTTTTATTTTATATTTACCCAACAAAATCAGAATAATTGCAAATTCGAGTTTTAATACTGTCCATTCTAATCTCTTTACCTATCCTAATCTACTCTCAGGATCACAATAGTATTGACTCAATCTCTTGCACTAAAGGAATTGGATTTAGAATCTATTCAGGAGCAATTATCCCACACGAAACGCCTTTAAGACCACTAAAAAAAGGGAATGTAAAGGCTTTTGAGCTAAACTATAGCTTCAATAGAATTGATAATAAAACATGGCATAGCTATTATAACTACCCCGAAGTGGGTATTTCGTATATGTTTATGGATTTGGGATATAAGGATGTTCTCGGCTATTCGCATAGCATTTACCCTTACATCGTTTTTCCATTTACAAAACGTGCTAAACAGTTAAGCTTAAGTCTTAAAGTTGCTTTGGGTTTATCGTATATCACTAAAACATACGACAGCATTTCAAATTCTTTAGATATTGCCATATCGACCCCAATTAATCTTTACGCATGTTTAGGTCTAAATTTAAATTATAGATTATCAAGTAAAATATCAGCAAATATTGGAATTTACGGCACACATTTCTCAAACGGATCGATTAAAAAACCCAACTACGGACTGAATATTCTAACAGGGAGTTTTGGAATTCACTACAATTTTAATCAGCTTTCAAGAATTCCTAAGACCTTTACAAACTTTGAGATTGATAAATCAAAATGGGTAGCAATACTTTCGGGTGGAATCAAGGAAACAAATAAACCAGGAGGTTCAAAATACCGAACGGGTTCGATATCGATTGAATATAGTAAACCATTCAAAAAACCTCTTCGGTATGGTGTAACTTTCGATTACATGTTCGATGGTTCAACGCTCGTTCACTTCAGAGAAGATTCCGTTCCATATCAATCGCAACTAAAAGCATCCAAGTTAGGTTTAACGCTAATGGGCGAGATGAAACTATATCGATTATCGGCATTTGGAAACTTCGGAGCTTACCTTTATAACCACGATAAGCAGAATAAAGCAATATATCAACGGATTGGTTTGAGATACAGATTATCAAAATCAATATATACTCAAATAGCTCTCAAAACCCATTTGAATGTTGCTGACTATATTGAGTTTGGGATTGCTTATAAGTTCAAACAAACTCTTTCTACTCTATAAGAATTGCCTTTACCGATCCAACTAAAATTTTAGCTTCAACAAGTACTGGGATATGAAATTTGTCGTCGGTTACCCAAACGAATAGATCTTCGCCTCCCTTAAAGATTGTTCCTCTTACTAGCATTGCGGAGAATTTAAAAGTTGAATAAGTTTTACCTCCATGTAAAGTTACAGTCTCTCTTCCAAGATATCGAATGTAAAGATTAAAAACCTCGTTGTCAATTGCCATGGTAAGGGGAATTTTTTGATCCTTTGATAATTTTTCAAAGTCAATATTCCGACAATAGTATATTGCGCTTAAAACATCATAGGTATTCGGTTTTAATGTTATGATTTCTTGCTTTAAAGGTCTATCAGAAGTAAAACTATTGATAAGGAGTTTTGATGAATTATAGTCAAAATTATAGCGGTTATAAACTACATTGCCACCTTCATAGGTATTGCGAATAAACCAAAAAGGTTTTAAAGAATCTTTACTAACGATTGATTCAAATTTATCGCGAACTTTGTAGAACCAGTCATATTGCTTTAAACTCCACCCAGTTGAGTTGAGATAATAACTTTCAACTCCGTTGTAAAGCGAATCTTTTACGCTAAAAACAACATCACCCGCATTTATCCAAATAAATCCCCAGTTATATACGGCTCGGTAAGTTACTTTCTCACCACCTTTAAAAGGATGCGCTAATAGCTGATAATTATTTTGCTGTCCTATAATCGATTTAGATAAAAGCAGAATTGCTGTTATTACGAATATCGAAATATGCCGAGCAGTGATTTTCATTGAATAAATATAGTAAACCTTAACAAAAAAACCGAGGAGTACTCGGTTTAATCAATTCATTTTTAATATTTAACTACTGACCTTCTTTGAGTTCTTTTGGTAGAAACTGTAAAAAAGTATCGCCACGTAAACCCATTCGAAGAGTCTCTAACGATATTATCTCGTTTGGAGCAATATTACCAAGGTTCACATTTGCACCCAAAAGATTAATAAACCAAGCCTGTTGACTTTTAATTGGTGCCTCCCAAAGAACATTTTCAATTTTGATACTCTTAACAATATCATCAATTAGCTTAGTATTTGCTGAATTATTTGAGTTATATATTCCAATATTCCCGCTTTCTCTTGCCTCGGCAATTACCTTCCACGATCCTGCCTGAAGCTCTTTCCTCATAGATTCAACCCAAACCTCATCGGGAATATGTACATCAGCGTTCTTGGAACCCACCTCGGAGATTACGGTAACCCTCTTCGATAGTTTTGAAATATATTCGCACTTTACATCGTTATCCATCACCATTGAACCATCGGAAACCTCAGCCAAATCGAGTTTATACTTTTCGATAAACTTGCAATACTCATCAAACATGCCTCTGATGATGAAAATTTCAAAAAGAGTTCCTCCAAAGTATGGTCTAATCCCCGCCTGTTTGTATAGATTTATCTTTTCCTCTAGTTTGTTGGTAATTAAGGCCGTTCCAAATCCAAATTTTACAAAATCAATAAACTCACTTCCTGATTCAACCATCGATTCGGCTTCGCTAAGGCTTAAGCCTTTATCCATTACCATGGTTAATCCTAAGTTGCGAGGTTTTTTAGGCCTTTCGGGTATATAAGGGAGATTGAAGTTCATACTTTGATTATTATTGGTTAATGCTACAAATGTATTAGATTTTGTGAATATCCTAACGTTCTGGATCAGCGTTCAAATTCTTTTCAAGGTGCTATGGTTAGTCAGTCTCTTCTGTCTTCTGTCTTCTGTCTTCTGTCTTCTGTCTTCTGTCTTCTGTCTTCTGTCTTCTGTCTTCTGTCTTCGCTCCTCTTTACAGCTTTTTAGTTTGATCCCTAAATTCATCATCGTTTATCACCGAAACTATGCTGAAAAAATCATCGATAGATGTAGGATCTATGCGTTTTGCCACTTTTAACTCATCAAGTGCTTCTTTTCTTCTGTGCGATAAGTATAATGCAGCAGCATTCAATACTTTCATTGACGCATTACCCTCGAACTTTGGGCCAAGCTCATCGAACAGGCACTCAACATCTCCAAATTTTTCTTGATAAAGATAAATCTCAGCCAGAGCCAAATAGGCATCTGGCTCATCGGGGTTAAGCGTTGTAGCTTCACGATAAGCGTTTAAAGCCTCTTCAATATTATTCAGCTCGTAGTAAACTTTTCCAAGTCCCAACCAAAAATCATACATCTCAGGTTCAAGAGCAATGGCCTTTTTGATGAAATCAAGTGCTAAATTTGGTTGCTTTCTCTCGTTCATTATAATGCCAATTCCATAGTACGCCTCTGCGAAAGCAGGGTCAATTGAAATTGTCTTATTATACATTTCAAGCGCCTGCTCAAACTTCTCAAGTTTTTCATTGCATTCCCCCAGCGAACAGAATACTCTGGGGTTTTCAGGTTCGAGTAGGATAAGTTCTTGAAAAACAGCTGCGGCCTCTTTGTACCTATCAATTGATGCAAGCGTATTGGCTTTATTATGGTAAGCTGAGCAGTACTCGGGATCAATGGCAATACAATAATCGTAAGCCTCTATGGCTTCATCTAATTTACCCTGCTTTGTAAGCACAATACCTAAATTGTACCATACATTTTGAGTAAACGGGTACAAATCGAGTAGTTTATTGTAGTAATAATAACTCTTTTCGATATTGTTAATCTTTTCGTAGCTATAGCCTAAATCAAAAAGTGTCGCAAAATGCATTGGATCGAGCCTATGCGCTTCGAGCAGATAGCGAATAGCAGTATTTAACTCCTCTTCAACAAAATAAATACTCGATATACGGTATGTAAGCTCTGATTTATCTTCGGTGCAGGAATCCAATGCCTTTTTAAAGTTTTCATCGGCTTTAATTAGATCGCTTTTATTGAAAAAGATTTGACCTTTGAGGTAAAGCACTTCAGATTTCTCGGGATGAACTTGTTCTAAGTAATCAAGAATAGTTAAAGCTTCGTCGTACTTTTTGTCGGTAGTATAAAGTTCGGCCTTTAAAAGCTGTAATTCAGAAGAATATGGATGCATACTAATAGCAGTATTGATGGCGTCAGTTGCATTTAGATGCTCTTCATTATCGAGGTAGTAGTTTATTATTACTTCATACTCAATAACATCAAAAAAGAAATTCTTTTTCTGCCGAATAAGTTCTTCATACTTCTGAACAAGTTCAAAAGCCTCAATTTCATTATAGCCAAAGTCTCTATCTTCCTTCATCTCGAATCTACTTCTGGTGCAAACTTAGCAATAATTTGAGGATGTTAACTCTTAAATGTTTTTAAACTATTAACAAATCACCCATGATATTAACAGGAAAAGTGCTTCCTAATCCCGATTTCTTAGATATTTCATGAACTGAACCCGTTCAAATACTTTGGGATCGAATGTTTTAGATTGGCTCATCTTTCCTCTAAACTCATCAATGGTATTGTAATCGTTTTCATTCATCCATTTTTCAAGCTCATTAAGCATAATTCCGATTTGATCGTTTCCATTTTTATAAAGAGTAGAGCAGAGTTGTACCGTTTTTGCACCAGCAAGCAGCTGTTTAATAACAGCTGTACCATCATGGATACCAGTTGATGCTGATAAATCGCAGCTAACCCTGTTTGCCATAATTGCAACCCAACGCAATGTATTTGCTCCTTCAGCAGGATTACTCAATACGTACGACGAATTAAAATGGAGTGTATGTATATCGAAATCGGGGTTATAAAAACGATTGAAAAGTACTATTGCCTTTGTTGGGCTTTGACTTAAGTGTTTAATAAAATATCCAAGATTTGAATGGTAAAAACCTATTTTTAATGATAATGGAAGCTTCGAAACCTTGGTTATCTTTTCAACAATATCCAAATAAACCTTATCGTTGGAAGAGTTAGGATCGTTGAAATTTACAGGCAAATTGAAAACGTTGAGTTCGAGTCCATCAACTCCGGTATCTTCAATACGTTTGGTAAAATCGGTCCAACCTTCGGCTGTTACGCAGTTGATGCTTGCAATAATTGGTATTTTAACGCTTTTCTTACTGTCGGACAAAAATTTAAGATAATTGGAAACGGTATCCTCCATCCTATCAAAGTCAAAATATTCGGTTGTTTCGGGGTAGACAAATCCCGAAGCGTGCATCTTATTAAGGTTTTCTTCGGTTTCTAGAATAATCTCTTCCTCAAACAAAGATTTGGTCACAATTGCCGCAGCACCTTTCTCCTCAAGGGTAATAATATCTTTTACACTATTGGTTAAGCCAGAACTTGAAACAATAATTGGGTTTTTCAGTTTCAAACCCATATAGGTAGTAGATAAATTAGCCATAAGTGATAGTTTTAAGATTTTTTTTAAAAATAGATATTTCTAACGAGAGAACCAATATTAAAAAAGTAAAGGCTCACGAATGAGCCTTTAACTGAAAAATCTATATCAGTAACAATTCTGTTTAACGAAAGTTCGCCATTAGCTGAGATAATTTATTATAAGTTGCTTCGCTAACAGGAGCCAAAGGCAAACGAAGGCTATTATCCATCAAACCGTTGATATTTAAAGCAGCTTTAATACCCGATGGGCTTCCCTCAACAAAAAGAAAATCAATAATCTCGATAAGATTTAAATTAATTTTTCGAGCTTCGGCAAATTTTCCGTTAATGCCCAATTTTATCATCTCCGATAATGGTTTTGGCAGAGCATTACCCAAGACAGAAATTAAACCATCCATACCCAACGCAAGTTGAGGAAGAATAAGACCATCATCACCAGATATAACAAGAAAATCTGCAGGTTTATCGCGAAGTATATAAGCCATCTGGTTTAAATTTCCGGATGCCTCTTTTACAGCAATAATTTTTGGAATCTGAGCTAATTTCAACGTTGTTTCTGCAGTCATATTAACTCCGGTCCTACCAGGAACATTGTAAAGGATTACAGGAACAGGGCTATGGGCGGCAATCTCCTTAAAATGAAGTTCAAGCCCTTTCTGCGATGGCTTGTTGTAGTATGGAGTAACAGAAAGAATTGCGTCGATATCGTCATAATCGTAATTATCGATACTTTCAATTACATGTTTAGTGTCATTACCTCCGACTCCAACAACAATTGGAACTCTTTTCCTGTTCTGCTTTATAACAAATTTAACCAATGATTTCTTCTCTTTATCCGAAAGGGTTGCTGTTTCGCCAGTTGTTCCTAAAACAACGAGGTAATCTACGCCTCCGCCGATTAAATGCTCAATTAATAACTCTGTAGCATTGTAATCAATCTCTTTTTCATGATTAAAAGGAGTTACCATAGCAACCCCTAACCCTTTAAACTTGTTGTTCATTTCAGTTTTCGTCTCCTTAATTAGAGTTTAGGAATTAGTAAGTTCGTCCTGCTCTTGAGCAAAACGATTATTTATAAGGTTTAAATAATGAATTATTTGTTCAGATAAATAGGATATTTCCTTTTTATTGTCAACAGTAATAATTAACTCGTACGGATTGCCAGCATAGCTCAAACTTCCAACTTTAAACCTTGATCGCGAAAGGGTCGTAATCCATCTTATTGGAAAAAGCTCAGTTATCGAAAGATCTATTAAAATATCGTATTCTTCTTTACAGAACCGCTCAACATAAGGTAAAAGTGGTTTCCCGTACCAATTAACCTCATTTTTATTAAAAATGTTAATCCCTTTTCGTAAGAGTAATTGCTGAGGAATTTCTTTGCCCAGAAAGTAAACAAGAACCTCAACCTGCATATTTTTTTCGGTTAAAGTCCTTTGCAATGAGTTAATATCATCAAAGTCTTTTATGGTTTGTACAACTCCAACAATAGCAATTCTTCGAGCAGTAACTAGATTATGAACAATTTTATTCCGTTTAACTGCTTTGAGGCTTTTGCTTAAAGCAGTTAATCCAGCGTTCCGTTTAATATTGTCGATTAGTTTCACAATGCAATTGTATTAAATAAACGATATAGTTCAAAATAGTTGATCAATATTGATATAGAATTGTTCGTTAATTGATGTTAATTATATTTGCTCCAAACTTATCCAAAAGTTTTCTTATTTCCCTTACCACTCATCAACTTATTGACTTTTCTACCTATCAACTTATTAACTTGTCAACTTATAAACTCAAAAAACTCCTCCTCGGAAACTATCTTAACCCCTAATTTATTTGCTTTCTCGAGTTTTGCTGGTCCAATCTTATCGCCTGCAACGAGCATAGAAGTCGATGATGATACGCTGCTAACATTCTTACCGCCATGATTTTGTATTAGCTCTTTAAGATCATCTCTCGAGATGCCTGAAAAAGTTCCAGAGATTACTATAGATAAACCGTTTAGTTTGTCAGATATCTTTTTATTCAACGATTCATCCACCTTTAGCTGCAAACCTACAATTTTTAATCGCTCAATCAGATTTATAGTAATAGGGTTTGAGAAATATTCGATAATACTTTGAGCAATTCTATCACCAACCTCTTCCACTTCAAGTAATTGCTCAATAGTAGCGGTTTCAATCTTTTCAATTGTTCCAAAATGCTGTGCAAGTTTACGTGCAGTTGTTTCGCCAACATATCGAATTCCAATTCCGTATAGCACGCGTGGAAATGGAATTACTTTTGATTCCTCAATACTTTTAATGGCATTATCGGCCGATTTTTCGGCAAACCGCTCAAGGTTTAAAAGCTGTTCCTTTCGGAGCAAATAAAGATCAGCTATATCTTTTATCAATCCGTTGGCAAATAGAAGTTCGATGGTTTCCTCACCGAGTCCATCAATATTCAAAGCCTTTCGGCTTATAAAATGAACGATTCGTCCTTTTATTTGAGGTGGGCAGCCAACCTGATTAGGGCAGAAATGTTTAGCCTCTCCTTCTGGTTTGATCAGTGCTGTTCCACATTCGGGACAATTAGCTATAAAGCTAAGCGGCGAACTGAATAGTGTGCGTTGAGTTTTATCAACCCCAACTATTTTAGGAATAATCTCCCCCCCTTTCTCCACTTGTACAATATCACCTATTCTGATATCGAGTAGTTCAATTTGATCAGCATTGTGCAGCGATGCACGTTTAACCGTAGAACCAGCAAGTTTAACGGGTTGCAAATTTGCAACAGGTGTGATAGCACCAGTGCGTCCTACCTGAAAATCAACCGATAGTAATTGTGTAGTAACCTGTTCCGCTTTATACTTGAATGCAATCGCCCAACGTGGCGTTTTTGCAGTAAATCCGAGCACCTTCTGCTGCTGGTAGCTATTCACCTTAATTACAACGCCATCGGTATCGTATGGCAGTTTCTTACGGTCATTATCCCACTGCTTGATGAAAGCCAAAACCTCATCAACGCTTATGCACAACTTGTTATTATCGGGAATCTTAAAGCCCCATTCCTTGGCTTTTTTAAGATTTTCGAAATGATTATTAAATGGTAAATTCTCTCCCAAAATAAAATAGAGGTAACAATCGAGTTTGCGCTGAGCAACAATCGTTGGATCAAGCAATTTTAAAGTTCCTGCTGCTGCATTTCGTGGATTTGCGAATGGAACATCGCCCTCCTCCTCGCGCTGTGCGTTGATATCATCAAAAACCTTGCGGGGCATAAATATCTCACCTCGAATTTCAAACTCATCGGGGAAATCAGCCCCATGAAGTACAAGCGGAATTGTTTTTATGGTTCGTACGTTGGATGTTACATCATCACCTATAACTCCATCGCCACGTGTAATTGCCTGAATTAGTCTTCCATTTTTATAGGTTAAACCAATTGCCGTTCCATCGTATTTTAGCTCGCAAACATATTCGGGGGGAACTCCGATACCCTTCACTACTCTTGCATTAAAATCTTTTATCTCCTCGTCGGAATAGGTATTGGCAAGCGATAGCATCTGATACTTATGTTGTACTTGAGTAAATTCACCCGTTAAATCGCTCCCAACACGCTTTGTTGGCGAATTTGGATCGTCAAATTCGGGGTATTTCGCCTCTAAATCATTCAGTTCTTTTAGCAGGTTATCAAACTCGAAATCGCTAATATCAGGTTTATGAAGCACATAATACTTATAATTATGGCCATTTAAAACCTCCCGAAGATGCTCTATCTGCTGATGAATCTGCTCGTGTAACATGAAAGATTAATTTTTATAAAGATAGGGAAAAGATTAATTTCTTTAAACCCCAAAAGGGTTTGAAACCATTGACTGGGTTTTTAATTTATTCATATATTTACCAAAACCCTTATCGAGTGGAAAAGTATACAGAAATAGAAAGCAGTAAAATTGTTAACTCATACCGTGGATTACTAAGAGCCGCAAGAGGTATAGTATCTAAGGAAAATCAAAAACAAGTTAGAAAAGCGTTCAATCTTGCAGCAGGGTTAAATCGTGGCATAAGAAGAGAATCTGGAGCACTAAATATTTTTCATCTGATTGGAGTTGCTCGTGTTTGTGTGGAAGAGATGGGACTTGGTAGCACCTCAATCATTTCGGCATTACTTCACGAAACCTTAAAAAGAGGGCAACTTACACGTCCTCAAATTGAGAAGCAGTTTGGCACAAACGTAGAAATTATCGTTGAAGGGCTTACAAAGATATCCGAATTAGATCCCAAAAACCCAAAAAAACAAGCCGAAAATTTTAGGGATCTCTTACTTTCCATATCAAAAGATGTTAGGGTTATTCTGATAAAGATCGCCGAGCGACAAGAAACCATGCGTTCTTTAAGTTCAATGCCCAATGATATTCAAATAAAACAATCGTTAATCACTTTTTATCTTTATGCACCACTAGCACATCGATTGGGCCTTTACAGGATAAAATCGGAGATGGAAGACTTGGCGATGAAGTACACCAACCCCGATGAGTACAAAACAATCATTAAAAAGCTGAAGAACACTACTGCCAAACGAAATAAATTTATCAAAGAATTTATTGATCCTATTCAAGAATCACTCACTGTAAAGGGGTTTGATTTTGATATCAAAGGACGAACAAAGTCTGTTTACTCCATTTGGAAAAAGATGCAGAAGCAGAATGTTGAATTCGAGGAGGTTTACGACCTATTTGCCATTCGAATCATACTAAATAGTCCTATGGAAAGGGAAAAATCAGATTGCTGGCAGATATATTCAATTATTACCGATAAGTACACTCCCAATCCCGAACGATTACGTGATTGGATTTCAGTTCCTAAAAACAATGGTTACGAGTCGCTCCATACTACCGTGGTAGGTCCAGAAGGAAGATTTGTTGAGGTTCAGATTCGAACGAATAGAATGGATTTAATAGCTGAAAATGGTCTAGCTGCCCACTGGAAGTACAAAGGAATTAAACAGGAGCAGAACATTGATACTTGGCTTACTGGAGTTAGAGAAATCCTCGAAAACAACGATAATTCCCCCGAAGAGTTTGTTGAAGAGTTTAAAGCGAACCTTTACACCAAGGAGATTTTTATTTTTACACCCAACGGAGACCTTAAAAAACTACCAACGGGTGCAACGGTTTTGGATTTCGCTTTTGATATTCATAGCGATATCGGCTGTCAATGTGTTGGGGCGAAAGTAAATAATAGCAATGCCTCCATTCGACAAGTGCTAAAGAATGGGGATATTGTTGAGGTGATAACCTCAAAAAATCAAAAACCGAAAGAGGATTGGCTTAGTGTTGTAACCACATCAAAGGCGAAAGGTCGAATCAAACAAAGCCTTAGGGAAGAAAAGAACAAAGAGATTTTACAAGGAAAAGAGATAATCTATCGTAGATTTAAGAACTGGAAAATTACCGATAATGAAGAGGCCTTAAAGATTATTCAAAAACATCTCAAGATTAAGAGTCAACCCGAAATGTTTTCACTTATCGCCAACGAAAAGGTTGATATCAGCTCATTCAAGTCTTTAATTCTGCATCCTGAAAAAAAAGAGGCTCCACCAGCCGAAGAAAAAACTAAAATTATTGATTCTAAAAGGATTCAAACAAGTGATGATTTCCTAGTAATTGATGAGAAGTTTGTAAATATAGAATACAAACTAGCAAAGTGCTGTAATCCAATATTTGGCGATAATATCTTTGGATTTGTAACCATTAGCGAAGGCATTAAGATTCACCGTACAAACTGCCCAAATGCACCCCAGCTCAATGCTCGTTGGGGGTATCGAATTGTTAAGGCAAAATGGAAGGAATCAAAAGCAACCACCTCATTCCAAACCACAATTAAAATCAGCGGTTTTGATGAACTCGGAATTGTTAATCGTATCTCGGAGGTTATTAGCACCGATTTAAAGGTTAACATGCGGAGTATTGCTATAAACAGTAAAGATGGTCTATTCGAAGGGAGAATTCAGGTATTTGTTTCTGATATCAAAAACCTTGAGATGCTTCTTTACAAACTCAATAAAATTAAAGGTGTACAAAAAGCAGTAAGGATGAAGTGATTATTCGGAGAGGTGAGTTGTGGGTTCTGAGTTCCGACTTCTAGCAAAATTTTACATCGAAACCACCGGCAGCTTCTTTGCTCTCCATTTCATGAATCCACCTTTCATGTTATAAATTGAAGCAAATTTCTTATCCTTCATTAGTAGCACTGTTTGTTTACTTCTATAACCACCATAACAATAAACTAGGTAGACTATATTTTTGTCTAGCTTACAAATTTTATCCTCAAAATCTGGTGACTTAAAATCGATGTTGATTGCATTTTGAATATGACCTTGGTTATAATCCTTTTCAACTCTTACGTCAATAATTACAAATCTTGAGTTAGTAGTATTTTGCTTGATTATTTTATGAGCCTTAGAAACATTTATGCTCTTAGAGCCTGTTTAAATTTAAATGACTAGAAAATAGGCTATTGATTAGCTAATTTGAAATAGTATACCGAGCTTGCTCAAATAACCACACTTGAACAAGCGATGATAAAATACCCAACCAGCCTAACCAATAGCCAATG